>JAZKBX010000288.1:3507-18037 GCA_040388455.1 Bacteroidota bacterium | reverse complement strand
GAAATCAGTAAAAGAAGTTATTCTGACTGATAAACAAGGTGTAACAAAAATAAATGTAATGGATATGGATGCCGGAATTTATTTTTATTCATTTATAGTAGATGATAAAATAATATCCACTAAAAAAATGGTGATCAGCCGTGAGGATTAGCAGGGAAATCGCTAACAAGTCTTGAAAAAATTGTCATTCCGAATTTATTTCGGAATCTCTTAGATGCTGAAACCACTTTTGAACTATATTCTTATTCCTATTATTAATATATCATCAAGTTGTTCCTTTTTTCCACGCCAGTTTTCAAAATGGGCCTCTAAATGAGCCTCCTGTTCCTGCATTGTTAAATCCTTTATTTCAAGCAGAATTTGTTTGAACTTTTTTGTCATCAGTTTTTTTCCTTTCTCTCCACCATCCTGATCAGCGTAACCATCTGTGAAAAGATAAAAAGAATCGTCCTTTTCTAATTGTATTGTATGTGTTTCAAAGTATTGAAGACTTTCAGTTAATCCTCCTATAGCAGTTTTTGTAGCTTTTATTTCTTCAATTGCATCAGCGTTTTTCCTAATGATCCATAGAGGGCGGTTTGCACCGGCATAATTTATAATATTGGTATTCAGGTCAATGGAACAAAGTGCTATATCCATCCCATCTCTTGTGGATTCAATGTTTTCAGATTGCCGTAGAGATGTTTTGATTCCAATATTTAACAGGGAAAGTATTTTACTAAGATTATCTTCGTTCTGCACAGCATCATTTAATCGTTCAGAACCAATGATGCTCATAAATGCCCCTGGAACTCCATGTCCGGTACAATCCATGGCAGCAATGAAAATAGTATCACCTTTTTTAGAAAACCAATAAAAATCTCCACTGACAATATCTTTGGGTTTAAATAAAACGAAACTGTTTTTTAGTTCTGCCCATATATCCCTGCGGTGGGGCAATGTGGCTTTTTGAATTCGCAAAGCATAATGAATGCTATCTGTAATTTCGTTGGTTTTTTCTTTAATTATCTTATAAGCAAATTCTATCTTTTTATTATTGTTGTCCAGTTCACGATTGGTTTTTTGTTTTTGGCGGTATCCTACAAAAATAAAAATTACAAGTGCTATAACAAGTGCAAATCCTACAACAAAGGCATTGCGAAGAACAATTTGTTTATCTACTATTGCTTTTTGCTTATCAATTTCAGCATCTTTTAAAAATAAATTTTGTTTCTCCCGTTCATTTGCAAGGGTGTTTTTTAAATTGATAAGGTTCACATTACTTACCCTGGCCCTCATTGTATCGTTACACGTAATAAAAAGACGATAATATTCGGTAGAATTCTTATAATCACCGAGTGCTGTATAGGTTGTAGCCAGTCCCTGAGCAACTTCACTTAATATCAGGTAATTAGTTGTTTTCTCTCCGGTAACTATTTTATAGGCTCTTAGCTGATGAAGAAGAGCCTTTTCATAATTCTGTTGTTTTAAAAAATCCTGTCCTATCAGATTACACAGATAAACGATGTTTTCATTGCTTCCCGCTTTTTCTGCAAGACGCAATCCTTTTTCTCTTAAATCCGATGCTTTTTTATGATTTCCAATCCTTTCATATATTCTTGAAGTTTCATTTAAGGACGATGCAATTTCACCGGGACTTCCGATTCGTTCCCTTATTTCCAGACTTTTAAGGTAATAATCAAGTGCAGAATGTTCCTGATTTCCATCCTGTCGGATACCGTAAGTGCCTTCATAAACATTGCCAATGGCACTTAACAGGTAAGATGCGGCAATTTCATTGTGCATTTCATTGAATATTCTTAAGCTTTTTGAATAATATTCAACTGCTATGTTTGGATCACTTGGCCGGTAAATAAACCCAATGAATTTATAAACATTTGCGAGCATTTTTTTATAACCAAATGTTTCGGCAAGTTTCATTGCCTTGATCAAATAGCTAAGAGAAATATCATATTTTTCTTTAGAATAGTAATGATAGCCTATATAATTAAAGGACAATGCAGTACCAAATGTGTAATTTATTTTAGTAGAAAGCTTTAATCCTTCTTGTAGGTAAAATAGGGAATCGGTATATAAAAATAACTGGCAGTAAAGTTTAACTCTATTGGTATCGGCTTTCGTAAATTTTAAAACATTTTGCAAAGAATCTATTTCAGCTTGCTGAGCAGATAAATTCGGTTTACAAAAACAAAGCGTAAAAATGAAAAGAGAAAAAATGATAACGTTTTTTTTCAAAGCCGTGTTTTATCTTAAAAATTGAGTTATTTCTTTTATTGCCTGTGTTTTACCTTACTATTAGATGTGCGAATATAACAATATTATAAAAATCAAAGTACGTTAATCATTTTTTGATTCATTTTTTATTTTTCAACAATAGTCCTAAAACTGTTGAAAATATTATTAATTCAACCTGCTTTAGATATATATATTTGTAAGTATAATAAATTCAATTTATGTCAGAAACACATTTCCACAAAAAAGTAGCGATCCTGTTAGGTATTGCCGAGCGACAAGTAGATGCAACTATTAAACTTTTGGATGAAGGAGCCACCATTCCGTTCATATCCCGTTACCGTAAGGAAATGACAGGCAGTCTGGACGAAGTTCAGGTAGCCAATGTGCGTGATGAAATGGATAGGTTACGTGTTCTCGAAAAAAGACGTGAAGCTATTATTGAATCCATTGAAAGTCAGGGCAAATTAACGCCTGAACTGATCGTACAACTGAGGGGAGCGGAAACAATATCAAAACTGGAAGATATTTATTTACCATATAAACCAAAGCGCAGAACACGCGCATCCATTGCCCGTGAAAAAGGTCTGGAACCATTGGCTGTTATGCTTTTTGAACAAAAGAAAATGAATATTGAAGCGGAAGCACAATTGTTTATTTCGGAAGAAAAAGATGCAAAAACGATAGACGAAGTGCTTTCCGGTGCCCGTGATATTATTGCTGAATGGGTGAATGAGAATGTAGAAGCACGTGAAAAGATCCGTCAGCTGTTTAAGGAACAGGCTACCATTAAAAGCAGGGTTTTTAAAAGTAAGGAAGTTGAGGGTGAAAAATTTAAAGATTATTTTGATTGGGAAGAACGTTTAATGTCCTGCCCGTCTCACCGTATGCTCGCCATGCGCAGAGGAGAGAATGAAGATATTCTTACCATTAGTATTGCTCCACCTGATGATGCAGCCCTGGATATTTTATACAATCAATTTATAACCGCATCAAATAGTACTTCTGAGCAGGTTCGCTTAGCGGTTGAAGATTCATACAATCGTATGATGCAGGTTTCAATTGAATCGGAAATGAGAATGTTTACCAAAGAATTAGCGGATGAAAAAGCGATTCAGGTATTCGCAGAAAATTTGAGAGAATTATTATTGGCTTCTCCATTGGGACAAAAAGCGATATTGGCTATTGACCCCGGATTCAGGACAGGATGCAAGGTGGTGGCTTTAGATAAACAAGGGAAATTATTGGAGGATACCATTATCTATCCGCATGAAACCAATAAAATATTTGAATCAAAACAGAAGGTGCTTGCTCTGTGTGCAAAATATAATTTAGAAGCCATCGCTATCGGAAATGGAACAGCAGGAAGGGAAACAGAATCTTTTGTTCGAACCATTGATAGTTTGCCGAAAGAGATCAATATCATAATGGTGAATGAAAGCGGGGCATCCATTTATTCGGCATCAGAAGCTGCCCGTGAAGAGTTTGCGGATAAAGATATCACTGTGCGTGGTGCTGTTTCTATCGGGCGCAGGTTAGCTGATCCTTTGGCGGAGTTGGTTAAAATTGATGCAAAATCAATAGGTGTGGGGCAATATCAGCATGATGTGGATCAATATGAGATAAAGAAAAAACTGGACGAAGTGGTGGAAAGCTGTGTGAACAGGGTAGGAGTAGAGGTTAATACTGCAAGTAAACAATTGCTTGCTTATGTATCGGGTTTAGGACCGCAGTTAGCAAGAAACATTGTTGAATACCGTAATGAAAATGGTCCTTTCAAATCCCGAAAAGAATTATTGAAAGTACCTCGTATGGGTGAAAAAGCTTACGAACAAGCTGCCGGATTTTTACGTGTGGTAAATAGCAAGCATCCCCTGGATAAAAGTGCGGTGCATCCTGAAAGCTACGTTATTGTGGAGAATATGGCAGCTGATTTGAATTGTACTATTCAGCAACTGATGGCTGAAAAAGAAATGCGTAAACAAATTGTACTTCAAAAGTATGTAACTGATAAAATAGGTATACCCACGTTAACTGATATTTTAAATGAGTTGGACAAACCGGGACGTGACCCGAGAAAATCATTTGAAATATTTGCCTTCGATAATAGTGTTCATGAGATGAAAGATCTACGGATTGGAATGCGTTTACCCGGAATTGTAACCAACGTAACCAACTTCGGAGCCTTTGTAGATATTGGAGTTCACCAGGATGGCCTGGTACATATCAGCCAGATTTCAAACACCTTTATTGACGATCCTAATAAAATTGTGAAAGTGCAGCAACAAGTAATGGTTACTGTTACTGAGGTGGATATACAACGCAAACGTATTGCATTATCAATGAAAGATAATGCTGTTGTGAATGTTCCTGTTAACACGCCCGCCAAAGTGATCATAAATAAAAAAGGGAAAGTTGTTCCGGCTGCAAATGATTTTGCTTCGCAGTTGGCTGCATTGAAGGATAAGTTTAATTAATAAGTTTTTTTTAGAATTATTAGCATTTACTGAGGTCTTGTAGCGGGTGATAGTGTATGGTTTCGCTTATATTGGTGTTAGCCAACAAAATTAAATTTCAAATAGAACTTAATGACGGATTTAGAAACTTTACGAAAAATTAAGAAACTTACTATTTCAGCACTAGTTGCTGACGATATTTTAATGGGGATTTTAGTTTTAAAAGGAGGAAACGCATTAGACTTAGCTTATGACATTACAAATAGAGGAAGTATTGATATTGATTTTTCGATTGAAAAGGATTTTTCAGAAAAAGAAAAGCAGGGACTTCTAAATCAAATTTCTTACCTCTTGAGCAAGGAGTTTTCTAAGGAAGATTTAGTTGTTTTTGATATTCACTTTTCGGATAGGCCTCATACAATAAACGATGCAGTTAAATCCTTTTGGGGTGGTTATCTTTTAGAATTTAAAGTTATTTCAAAAAGCAAACATGATTCTTTTAATGGAGACTTGGATTCAATCAGAAGAAATGCACTTCCTATTCATTCAGATAGCTCACCAAAATTCACTGTTGACATTAGTAAATATGAATATATCGCTAACAAAAGAGCGAAAGACATTGAAGGCTCAGTTGTTTATGTTTACTCTCCTGAAATGTTAGCTTTAGAAAAATTACGAGCCCTTTGTCAACAAATTCCAAACTATAAAGAGATTGTTTTTAGTATGACTTCAAAATCAAGAGCGAGAGACTTTTATGATATTTACAACATTGCAGAATCGTTTTCTGCCGACTTTAAATCCGAAGAAAATGTTGAACTCTGCAAACATATTTTTGAAGCGAAGCGAGTGCCATTAAATTATATTAATCTTCTTAAAGACCAAAGAGAATTTCATAGACAGGGGTGGGAAAGTGTCATCAATACGGTTAATCCAAAAGAGAAATTAAAAAATTTTGATTTTTATTTTGATTATGTTATTACCTTATTTGACCATTTGTCTTACATCCCCTTTGGGTAATATAATTTCCACCTTTCTGAAAACTCCTTGTTACGGATATCATAAGTTAGATAAAAATTGAAATTCATTTTTTTTTTGAAATGTTCCATCTCGTTTTCATTATAACCTGCTTTTTCCAAATAGAAACCAATTACCTGACTGTAAGGATATATATAATTTAATTTTGCAAGGTAATCTGCCATTTTTGAAACATTAAGCTTGCCCTTCGCAAGTTTATATGCTTCTACAACTTCAAATACACCTCCTGCATATACTGGCCTCACCGATATATCTATTAGAGTTTTTTCAATGTCCGTATACTCAAAACATTGCTCACTATTTTTTCTTTTAACAACCCCTAATTTACCAGTATACTTCCCGTTAGTTATAATTACTTTTTTATCCAAAAAAGAATATTGCAGAGAGCTTTTTCTTTGACTACCTTTAAATGCTTTATCAATTGATTCTTGTGTTAGAAAATTCCCTTCGATATTAGAACTTATATTGCATTTGTGTTCAAAATTCAAATATACGGTCTTTGGGATTTGCAGTGAAAGCTGATGCAAATAGAGCGCGGAATAATGAGCAAAATAAGAATCACTTTTTAAACCTGATATTACCGTGAATTCATCTTTTGTTTTCCAAGAATATATTACTTTATGTTCATTTGAAGCATCCGAAAAGGTATTTTCGAATAAAATGTTTCTGTTTAAAAGATACGTTAAAAGATGATTTGAATATTTGTTACTCGGAACACCCCAATTATATCTATTGAGGTTGAAAATTTCTTTAAACTTATTCTCTGAAAAGGACTTAGACTCCGATCTATCAAAAAAATCTTCTATAATTTTAAAGCACTTGTCTAATTGGTTTTTTCTTGCCATATAAACTATAAGGCAAAGCATATATGCTTTGCCTATGTAAAGTTATATAATTTTCCCCATATATGCAAAAATATTCTGTTTTTTTGAGGAGGGTTATTGTTAATTAATTGGTTTTCAGTTACTAAGGCTGTAGTGAAAAAATAGAAAAATCGTATAACACAAAGCATATATGCTTTGTGTATGCAAAGTTACACACTTATTCTTATAAAGTCAAGTAATTCCTCAGAAACATTTGTATTTCGACCGAGATTTTGAAAATAAAAATTAACTAAAGAAACTTAGTTTATCTAAAATACATAGCTATTAAAACCCTATTAATCTCACAAAGTCAAACCATCACTTATCCACTCAAATTCATAAGCTTGTTGGTTCATTGAAATACGATCTATCAAATTTTTGTGACCCACATAACGCTTTTCTCCAGTATGCTCTTCCCACCATTGCGCAGCATTTTGTCCGGATTTTTCGATGCGTAAGGGTAACGGAGGGTGGGTATCGAGGTAATCGCTAATAATAGATGATTGTCGGCTTTTAAACTCTTGTTTCTGCAACTGCTTAAATGCCTCACTGCATCCCATAGGATCATATTGAGTTAAAACCAATAGATCATACCCATATTCATCAGCGTCATTCTCTTGTGTTTTGCTGAAGGAATGACGCAAAAAGCAATTTATTGCGATATCAGCCAATTGACCCGTGGTGCCGGATTTAATTTTTTTAAATGCCAGTTCAAATTTAATTGCATCGAAACAATGTCCCCGTTCAATATGCCCCATTTCATGCGATAATATGGATACGATCTGTGCCTCAGATGTCATGGTGCTCAATAATCCTTCAGTAACGCAAATAACACCGCCTGGCAGTGCGTAAGCATTAGCAACAGGACTAGAAACAATGAACACCTGATAATTAAATTTCTTTTTAGAGAACTTCGAAACCTCCTTGATCAGGGCATTTAAATAAATATAATTTTTATCTTTTGTATCGGTTTGCAACAGGTATTCTTTTGCAATAGCACCACCATAATCCTTCTCGTCCATTTGATCGATTGGCAAAATGCGTGCAATAGCTATATCGGTTGATCGTGTTGATTTACCTATTAACTGGAAAACAGGAGAGAAGCTCATGCCTAAAGGAGCCCGGGACTTTTGTTTATACAAAGTAAAAACAATGAATGTTCCACCAAGCAATATCAACAGCAAAAAAATAATGTGGCCCCTGGTCATTAAAAACGTGTTTTAAACTTGTTGTACAAGGAATTCATTCCTAACATAATTAACCCAACACCTAAAAATACCAGCGCACGGTTAAGCGTACTTGCTTGCACCATATCATAAAATACAAGCCGTATAATACAAACGGCAAGGGAGCCTAAAGCAATGTACCGGAAATGTTGTTCCTTTAATAAAATACTGATTATAAAAACGATTGCACACTCCAATACCCACAGTAAGGTGAGAATGGAGCTATCGTAGCTCCAGTATAAAAATACCGCAGTACAAATGATCAGCGGATAGAATATGTAAACATTCCTTTTGTTATTAATTAAGCTGATGCAGCGATTCAGAAATAAAAGTGATCTTGGGACTTCGATATTTTCTAATGAACATTTCATATAAAAATAGGCAAGAAAAATAAACTGAAATACAACAGAGGCCGTTCCATATACCCATGGTTGATTAAGGATTTCGCTTGAAGGCACGATATAGGTGCTGGTAACAAAGGTGGTTTGGAATGCAGCGATCCAATACATGATAAGTGAATAAAATACAAGCCTCGACAGGTTCCATTGCTTATTGTTGCCAACAATGGCCAATGCAAAAGCAACGATCATCCATATCAATGGCTGCCATATAGCATTTACCTCAAGTGCAATAATAAAAACTGCAAACAAAAAGATCAATTCTATAAATAATGGATGGAGCAGATCCCAGCTTTTGTATTGAATGGTTTTAGGTTTTAAAGTGGCCCAATAAACGAATACTGCAAGAGCTAAAAGTTCGATCAGGAAGCGTATTTTAAATGGACCAACATAGCTTTCCACCTGGATATGAACCAAAAGATGCCGGATAAGGAAAGAGCCGATAAATATATAACCGATATGCAGTAAATACCTGTCAACACCAGCAAAATTTAAGGGTTTGTTCTGGAAAGACAGCGTTACAGCAACTATTGATAACAAAAGCCATATAACTCCCGGAATTATTGAAGATACAGGTGCAAACATGAAATAAGAGATCAATAAAAGAAAAGCACAAAATAAATACACGCCAATAAAAGCAGCACTCTTATAAAGGGCTTCTGTTAATGGTTTCATGAACTGCAACATAATAGGCCAGTTAATGGTTAGCAACACTGCGCGTTTATAAAAAAACACTAAATAGCCAAAGGCTAAAACAATGAAGATGCAGGCCAATTGAAAGGGCTGATCAGAAAATGTTAAGGCTCTGTTTGCATAGTTGGTACTTAAATTATAAAGGATGAGTGCATGAACTATCGAAAAAATAAATAGTCCGAATGAATACACATTCAACCTTCTGAGAGCTTCATGTTTCCAATTGGCAAGAATAAAGGAAACAATAGCGATGGAGATCCATACTAAAGGTAAATGGCTGTAATTTAACTCAATAGCAATATTTATAATGAAAAATAGCAGAATAAGCTCAAGGAAAAGCGGATGCAAATATTTCCAGCTTTTATAGTTGGAGGGGTCCTCTTTTTTTGTAATTCCCCAAAACATAAAAATGGAGATTGCAAGCAGATCTATCCATATTCTCCCTTTTAAAGGACCCCAGAATTCCTCCGTTGTAAAGTGAAAAGCCATATCCCTGATCAAAAATAAGCCGATCAATACATAACCTGAGTGCAAAATATACCGTTCAGCTTTATGGAAGTCTATTAAGCTTTTCGACATGAATTTGGCTGTTATTATGGCTATTGCAGATAAAATTAACCATAGCCCACCCGGAGCTAAAATGGAAACCGGATAAAGCAAATAATAGCTCAGTATGACCAATTGGATGGTGATCAGGTATATTCCGGCCCAATTAAAATGTTTAGAGAATTGATCTGAGAATGACCAACGAACACTTAAAAAGGAAGCAGCGATAATTGGAAGTCCAAGAGAAATGAGTAGTACAGTACCCTCAGATTGATGGTCATACAACTGGCACCAGTTAATAATATGTGCGCCAAACAATAGTATTGCTGAAACAAAAGCCAATTCAATGGATTGGATCTTGTTTCGTAAAAAAAGTACTGCGATAATGAGCGCAGCAACTGAGTAAATACTCCAGTTAAAATGGTATACCTGGAGGTAATAGCTAATAAATAATCCTGCCAGTATAATTGCTAAAACAGGATGTTTTGTTTTTTCATTTAGATAAATATTAAATGGCCTGAATAAAGCACTAACATCCATAGTGTTTTTGTTGGAATAGATCAGGTAGATTAGTCCTAAAACGGCTGTACTTAAAACTGTAACTGCATGATTGATGATCAATGGCTGGTTAGAATAATCAATCGTTGTCAGGCTATAGATCAATAAAGAGAGGCCTGTTAAATTTAAGGTAACGGTTCCGATCTTATAGAGCAAAGCATCTTTTTCTTTTTGAGCGATAATTAAAAACAGGAGACCTTCCGCAAAAATGGCTGCCAGAATTACTACAGCATCAACTTCCCAGCGGTTAAGCGTTGCAAGGGCTATTATTGCTGTAAGCTGAGCAAGTAAGGTATCGGTAAGGTAAAGCCATCTTATTTCTAATTTCTTTGCTTTTCGTGCTAAAAGAAAAGCTGCTATTGAACCTCCGGCTAAAAAAAATGTTGAATACCGGCTGGCATTGGAATACAAAAACAATCCCAAACCAAAGTAGAACCAATTAACAAGGTGAACAGTAAAAGGAGCGGCCTCAAATTCTTTGGTAGTATACACTTTCCGGTAATGAACCAATGCAACCGCCAAACCAATAACCAGGATTGTAATGATACCGGTAATACGCTCCTGCTGTGAAATAACATGATGCAGCGAATTCCAATAAAATAAATGAAAAATAAAAAAGCTGGAGATGGTAAATAACAGGTGGTAATCCCATTTTTCGCGGTAGGTAAGCGCTACGCCAAATAAAGTAACTACACCTCCAACTATTAATGAAAGTGGCGACAGCGGCATTATAACTACACTCACGAGGCTCAGTAAAACATGCAAGGAAGCAAAGCTTTGTTTTCCGCCAATATATCCAAGAAACAAGTTTACAGCGATCCCTAAAAATAATAAGAGTAGCCCTGCTGTTTCGTTATCAGTGAATTTTAGTCCCGGTATGCCATTGGCTCCAACGCATGCAAAAAGAAAAATAGCCCCTGCACTGCTCCGCAACCATAATGCCAGCTTGAGCCAGTCTTCCTTTTTATGAAGGTAAAAAAACACTCCGCCCAAAAGCGCTGCAAAACCCGATATAAGCATGAACCTACCCATTGCTGACACTTTTAAAGCTGCATAGATCCCTAAAAAACCAACACCAATAACTAAAATGATCGAACCCAAAATCCCTGTCCAGTTTTCTGCAAACTGCTTTTCGATCTTTTCCCACATTTCGTTTTTCTTACGAGGTGGTGGTGGCGTAAAAACAGGAGCTTTGAATTGAAATTGAGGTGTTGGATTGTTTTGATTTATCGTATTTAAAGGGATCTGTGTTACCGGCTTTTCCAAAGGTTCAATTTTATGAACAGGAGCAGGAACAACGGGTATTGGATCTAGTTTCACTTCAACAGGTACTGTTTTTATTTCCGGAACATCCTCTACTTTAGGCACAGGAGTTTGAATTATTGGGGGAGGAGTAATACCCTGTTTTTGAAATACCGGATTTTGTTGCTGAAGCTGGAGCAGCTGAATTTTTAACGTTTGCAGTTCAGCCTGATATGTATCTAAATTCGAAGAAAGGATCAGGATCTTTTGTCCGATGAGGTTAATTTTTTCCTCGTTTGTCATATCGTATTTTTTTAATGCTTTTCAAATCTAATTAAAAAATGTCGGATTCCAAATAATACTAAATCGCAGCCTAAAAATTAGATTTCGATTTATTGGATTCAGAAACTTTATTTTGGTTTTAACACAACAATAAAAAAGCTCATTGAAATCACTTTCAATGAGCTTTTTTATTTAATAAGATCTTACTAATGGTGACCTTCCCCGCAAGTTTTAGTTTCAGCTTCTCCACCTTTACAGCAGCTTTTTTTTGTAGCTGCACCTGCATGTTCCATACACATTGCTTTTTCATCTGATGAACATTTCATTGAATCACAATAAGCTGCACATTCTTCTTTGCTCATGTTCATGCATTTTG
This sequence comes from Bacteroidota bacterium, assembly GCA_040388455.1. Lineage (GTDB taxonomy): Bacteria > Bacteroidota > Bacteroidia > 2-12-FULL-35-15 > 2-12-FULL-35-15 > 2-12-FULL-35-15. Next base: position 6,130 of record JAZKBX010000288.1, on the reverse strand, counting down.
CCATGTCGCATTTTGCACCTGCAAATTTCCCTTCAGCATCATACATACTCATGCAATATGCTTTTTCAGCAGCAGAGCATCCTTTTTCATCACACATTTTTGCACACTCATCTTTTGTCATAGTGGCGCATTTGGTCATATCACATTTGCTGTGCATGCTGGTGCAAGAACCATGCGCTTCTTCGCCACCCATCATACATTCTTTTTTCATTCCGCAAGCATCATCTCCGCCTTCAGAAGAAACAACAGCGATGTAAGGTGCAATTACCAAAGAAACAATCGACATTAATTTGATAAGGATATTCATGGATGGACCTGAAGTATCTTTGAATGGATCACCAACTGTATCACCTGTTACAGATGCTTTGTGTGGTTCAGATTTTTTGTAGAACATTTCACCATTGATCATTACTCCTTTTTCGAATGATTTTTTTGCATTGTCCCATGCTCCACCTGCATTACTTTGGAAAATACCCATCAATACACCAGATACAGTTACACCTGCTAACAAACCGCCTAACATCTCTGCTGAACTGGCGTTATCAAACATACCTTTAAAACCAAACCCAACTATCAATGGAGTTATTAAAGCAATGGCTCCCGGCATCATCATTTCACGGATAGATGCTTTGGTTGAAATAGCAACACATTTTTCGTATTCCGGTTTTGCTTTGTATTCCATAATTCCGGGAATTTCACGAAACTGTCTTCTAACTTCCTGAACCATATCCATTGCCGCTTTACCAACCGCCTGAATACACAATGCAGAAAAAATGAAAGGGATCATTCCACCAACAAAAAGTGCTGCCAAAACAGGTGCTTTGTAGATATCTATCGCATCTATTCCTGCTACACCAACAAATGCTGCAAATAAAGCTAAAGAGGTTAATGCCGCTGAAGCAATTGCAAATCCTTTTCCGGTAGCAGCTGTAGTATTACCTACTGCATCTAGATTATCAGTACGTTCACGAACTTCGGGAGGTAACATGCTCATTTCAGCAATACCACCTGCATTATCAGCTATAGGTCCAAAAGCATCAATCGCTAATTGCATAGCAGTTGTAGCCATCATACCGGCAGCAGCAATTGCAACTCCATATAGTCCCGCAAAATAATAAGATGCCATGATACCTGCTGCCAATGTTAAAATTGGAATTACTGTAGATTTCATACCTACAGATAAACCACCAATAATGTTAGTGGCATGTCCTGTAGATGATTGCTGAATGATGGACATTACAGGAGGCTTACCCATTGCTGTGTAATACTCTGTTACAATACTCATGATAGCGCCAACCACAGTTCCTACAACAATTGCTAAAAACACGTTTAATCTTGAAAATGCATAACCGCGTAAGCTCAATTCTTCCGGTAACATCCACATTACTATAAAATAGGATGCAACAACAGTAATGATCATTGACGACCAGTTACCTAAGTTTAGTGCGCTTTGTACATTTGATTTGTCATCTTTGATACGAACAAACCAGGTACCAATAATAGAGAAAACAATTCCTAAACCACATATTACCATTGGTAATAATATTGGAGACATTCCATTGAAATTATCTACCACTGTAATTTCTTGGCCTAAGATCATAGTAGCCAAAATTGTAGCCACATAAGAACCAAAAAGATCGGCACCCATACCTGCAACGTCACCTACGTTATCACCCACGTTATCAGCAATTGTAGCCGGATTACGTACATCATCTTCCGGGATACCAGCTTCTACTTTACCCACAAGATCCGCTCCAACGTCAGCTGCTTTTGTATAAATACCTCCACCTACTCTGGCAAATAAGGCAATAGATTCAGCACCTAAAGAGAAACCTGTCAATACTTCGATGGCTGTTTTCATGTTGATAACATCAACACCATCTTCACCAATTACATTAAATATTTTTAAGAAAACAATGAACAAACTTCCTAAACCAAGTATTGCTAAACCGGCAACACCAAGTCCCATAACAGTTCCACCTGTAAAAGAAACTTTCAAAGCTTGTTTTAAACTGGTTTTAGCAGCTTGTGTAGTACGAACGTTTGCTTTTGTAGCAACCTTCATTCCTATATATCCTGCTGTAGCAGAGAAAACGGCTCCTATAATAAAAGCGATGGAAATGATCCAGCTGGAGTGAATTTCTTTACCATTAATTTCATGAATTGTTCCTGAATAGGCTAATAATGCTGCTGCAAATACTACGAAAATACTAAGTACTTTCCATTCAGCTTTTAAAAATGCCATTGCCCCATCTGCAATATATCCTGCAAGTTCCTGCATTTTAGCATCACCTGCATCTTGCTTGCTAACCCAAGCAGATTTTACCGCCATTACAATCAATCCAAGGATCCCTAATGCCGGAATCAAATACATTATTTCATTCATACTTTTTCGTTAATTTTTAATTATTGTTTATTGATTTTTTTACGAGTTTGGAATTTTATCTAAATAAAACAATCTGTTTTACTAAACAATTCATTGTCAAGTAATTGCAAATGTTAATTTAAAAATTCGGTGCAAACTTATGTAAAATCTTACGGAATATCAAAAAAACAAGACAAATGGACAAAAATAAAGGTTGGATATTATGTAATGGTTTGGAAATCAAACATTTTGCATTTT
>JAZKBX010000288.1:0-3407 GCA_040388455.1 Bacteroidota bacterium | reverse complement strand
AAAAATAAAGGTTGGATATTATGTAATGGTTTGGAAATCAAACATTTTGCATTTTTCAAGAAGTAAGGGGCGAGTGCAACATTAAGTTAAGAAGCCATCGCAGATATTTCGACAGGCTCAATATGACCAGAGCGCAGTCAACATTGAGCGAGTTTGCCTACTCTAAAGCACGTTTGTTAAACATTATATAACCAAAATGGAAGAGTACAGAGAAGGGCTTTTTTTCCTGATCGTAATAATTTACGCTTAAACTCAATGGGCCAATAGGGGTGCTCCAAACAATTGCTCCTGTGGCAATATAGTGCTGTAAGGCAAATGTACTACTATAATCGGTTTTTAATTGGGCAGTTTTAACAAATGCCTGAACCGGTTGGAAAATATATCCCTCAGCACGAAATTCAACGTTTTCTCGGAAATTAACAACAAATTTTAAACCTCCGGCTAAATATTGATGTGCACGATAATTTTCTAAGAAAATAGTTTTACTATCAGGCGTTGGTTGAAAAGCAGGAGCTGATAATACACTGGAAGTGAAATTATTAAAGAGCGTTTTGGTGGAATAAACACCCTCACCCAATAAACCAATTTTTAATGTTCCTTTTCTATTAAAATACTTTTCGGCTTTTGCTTTAAAAGTAACCCATTCATGATACTTTTTAAATTTCGTTTCTCCATCTATTGAGGTAGAACCGGGAGTGTTGGTTTCTAGTCCATTCACATACATTAATTTAATATTTACATACTCACCCTGGTTCGGGTAAAGTTTGCGGTTCAATGAATTGATCTCATAATATCCCTGGTAGTTGAACATGTCAAAATCGGTACGATCGGTAGTATCATCTTCAGTAAATTGTGTGGTTTGATAATATTTGTCGGTGATTCGGCCTCTGCCTGCTCCGGCAACCATTCGTCCTTTTTTACCTGTCGGCAAACCAAAATTCACATTGGCATACTGTTCATTTTGTTTCAGATAGGCAGGTTTAACATCTTTTAAAAAAGAACTGCTACTGGAGAAGTAATCCCATTTATTCCATGTAATGGCAGGCTCAATATAAATTGGCGTTCGGAAAGGAAAATCGAAACGTGTTTTAATTTGTGCTGAATTATATAGTTTACCAAAATAAACGTTAGCCGTTATGGCAGCTGCAAACTGATCAAGATAATTGTATTTAACTCCTAAATACCCCTGGCTGATAGGGCGATTAGAAAAGTTTCCGCCAAAATAAGTAACAATGTCCCTCTCTTTTTTTATCTTTAAATACAGATCGTAATATCCCGATTGTCCATTATATTTAGCATGCGGATATATATATTTTATTTTATTGTCGGAAGCAAGTCGGAAATATCCTTCTTTAATTTCTTCCATACTTACTTGCTTGATATTATTACGCAGCAACTTGGGCGAATATTCTGATGGTTTGGTATCTTGTTTACTATTCTGACGCAAAATTCTTCTTGCATATTCAGCCTGCTTGCTGTTTAAACCTTCAATAAAAATATTATCAAAAATAATTTCCGGGATCTGTCCTCTGAACTTAGCTCGTTTAGCTTTAAGTTCAGCGGGATCAACTCTTCTTGCAATGTGAGCTTTTATGAAATCCATTTCACGCATGGTGGCTGCATAACCACTATCAATAGTTGGTTGAGGGTCACTAAAGTCAAAAAGGCTTACATTTGTGTTTGGTTTAATTATTATTCCAGCTTCACAGGGCACATCAAAATTGGTTTTGCTCAGCAACATCGATTTTATTTGTGATATGATATTATCTTCGTCAGCCGGAGCCATATTGGCTGCCACTGTACTTCCAATAATAAAATCCGGGTAAAAATCTTCATACATAATATTGGAAGGGAAATTATTATAAAATCCACCGTCATACAATAATCTACCATCCACCATAACAGGTGGGATAAAAAATGGATAGGCTATAGAGGCTCTAACCGCCTGGCCAAGATCTCCCTTTCTGAAAACAATGGTTTCTTTTTTTGCCACGTCAGCAGCTACACTGCGAAAAGGGACAAATAAACTATCAAAATCATATTTTGCACCGGCAGCCGGGCCTCCAGCAAATTCCATCAGTCCAAAATCCAAAGAGATCGGATTCAGAACATTGGTCGGCAACCTGATAGTAAGAACGGAATCAAGTGACAGTTTGAAACTTAACCAGGAAGGATCAGAATCTACATTTTTAAAATAATAGGCATACTTCTCATCTATAATTCCCAAAGTCATATTTTTGTATGACTCCGTTTTAACGAATTCCTGAATTTGTAAAGGTGAATAACCTATCGCATACATTGAGCCGGTTAGTGCACCTTGAGATGTTCCTGTGATGTAGTCAATTGGAATGTTATTTTCTTCAAGTGCTTTTAAAACGCCAATATGTGCATAGCCAGCGGCACCACCACCACTAAATACAACACCTATTTTTTGAGCAGTTGAAAATTTCTGAGTGAGAATGAGCAGAATAAATAAAATAAAGTGGTTTTTTTGATGTCTCAGGCTCATTGGCAAAGGATATGAATAATAGCTTACAAAACTACCAAAAAATAGTGCAAGATAAAATACATTATTTAAATTTAATTTGAGATTTGGAGAAGTAGAGATTTTAGAGAATTAATAAATTAGGGAATTGGAGAGTTTTTATAATAAAGTCAATTTCAAGTCAATACGTTCCCAATTCACTATTTCACCATTTCTCTGATCTTTTCAAAATAGTCCGGAGCCTGCAACAAGCGTGATCCGTACCATGAAAATAACTCACCATCCACAATAATTATTTTCGCATCCGGACAAATGGATTGAAGTTCCCCGATATGCTTTTCTTTAAAAGGGTAGGGTTCTGATGAAAGTAAAATTACTTCAGGTTTTACTTCCGCAATTTGCTGTTCGCTAACTTCCGGATAACGCATTGAATCAGAAGTGGCAAATACATTGTTAAAACCACAACGGGTAAGCATATCATTAATAAATGTATTGCTACCGGCTACCATAAAGGGTTTTCGCCAAATGAAGTAAGCAGCATTCAGTTTAGAGTTTAAAGTTGAAAGTTTGAAGTTGAGAGCATTGAATTGTGATTCTATTTGTAGTTTTAAAATGATGGCTTCTTGCGGTTTACCAACTAATGTTCCCACCTGAACGATCATATTTAAGGCATCTTTTAGGGTATAAATGTCACTCATCCATACCTTATGATCCTTCATTAATTGTTCGATCTGCCCTTTTTCATTTTCTTCTTTATTGCCAATGATCAGGTCGGGGTTCAGTTGTTTTATTTTTTCGAAATCGATTTTTTTTGTTCCGCCAATACGGGGTTTGCTATGAAACCATTCATCTGGATGAATACAAAATTTGGTAATACCAACCACTTCATCGCGCAAGCCAAGATCATATAACAATTCGGTTT
>JAZKBX010000287.1:0-16892 GCA_040388455.1 Bacteroidota bacterium | reverse complement strand
ATATTCCTTTGAGCAGCGTTTTAAAAGTTAACTGGGCTGATTTTTCTAACTCTCCTTATATTTTATCACGTAAAAAACCGGCAGCACCGGGCCTTACCTGCTCATCTGTTTGTATGAATTCTGCCGGAAATGTTTTTACAGCCATTGGCACCGGTTCAACGTATACATGGGCATCCCCAACCGGAACAACCATTTCATCAGGGCAAAATACTTCCTCCGTAACTATCGATTGGAATTCACTTTCAGGGCCTGTTACGGTTACAACCACAAATCCTTTTGGCTGTATATCTGATGCTGCGTCCTGCCTGGTGAATCCATCAACATCTACTGTGGCCGAATTCAGTAGTGCCTCCACAGGACTTACTTATAACTTTACTGATTTAAGCACAGGAGGTGTAGACCAATGGGCTTGGGATTTTGGTGATGGTACTGTATCAACTGATCAAAATCCGTCACATACCTATTCATCATGCGGCCCGCAAACGATCTGTTTAATTGCTACCAAAAATAATTGTATTGACACGGTTTGCTCTGATATTGAACTTAGCGATTTACTGGATATCCCAAATATTTTCTCACCGGATGGTGATGGTAGTAACGATTTGTTTTTTATTAATAATTCCTGTTTAAAAGAGTACACTTTGGAAATTTTTAATCGTTGGGGAATGAAAGTAGTTGAGATCTCTTCCGGTGGTTGGGATGGCCGCACCAAATCAGGTGTTGAGGCAAGTGATGGCACTTACTACTATATGCTTAAAGCAGTTTCTTTGTTGCCGGGCAAAGAGTATGATTCTAAAGGATTTATTTCATTGGTGAGAAAAAAATAAAGAGCGAAGTCCTTTTTCTTTTTAACCTGCATTCGATAATTAAAATAGAATAATTTATTTAAATTTCTTCATTTGGGCGTTTCCATTTTCTACCTCACCCCCTTCCCCTCTCCAAATGGAGAGGGGTGTCCAAAGGACGGGGTGAGGTAAAAAAGGGGCGGGCTTTCAGCTTCAATCTTCCCTGCCGCTAAAAGGCGGTAGGGAAGGATTTACGCCTCAATCCCTAACGCAGCCTTTACTTTAAAAAGAGATTTGTAGCTTTTAGTGGACTTTATCCAATGCTAAATACCGACTCAGGTTTTTTAGATACGTGTATTCAGGTTATACCAATACTTGTTACAATTAATCCAATATTTTTATTTTTAAAGTCACTTAAACCTAACAGGTTTTGAAAACCTGTCAGGTTTCCTATCCATTAAGCTATTGGTATTATGAGTTGTCTTCAGCCCGGATAAGAATAAACAAGAAAGCCGCTCAATTTGAGCGGCTTTCCTGTTTTCCATCGATAATTATATTGCTAATATTTGCACTCGGGGAAAGCTTTAAGTTTGTTCCAGTTACCACTCCTGTTTTTTTCAACACAGTATATTAACTTTAAACTTTAAACTTTCAAACTCATCCCCTAAGCATCAATATTAGCATACTTCGCATTCTTTTCAATAAATTCTCTGCGTGGTGGAACTTCATCCCCCATAAGCATTGAAAATATTCTGTCTGCTTCTGCTGCACTTGTAATAGTAACCTGGCGCAAAGTGCGGTGTTCAGGGTTCATGGTTGTTTGCCATAATTGCTCAGCATTCATTTCACCAAGACCCTTATAACGCTGTATGTTCACAGTACCTTCTTTTCCTTCTCCACCGGCAAGCTCTCTAACTGCAGCACTACGTTCTTCTTCGGTCCAGCAATACTTTTGTTCTTTTCCTTTTTTTATTAAATATAAAGGAGGAGTTGCAATATAAATATGTCCGTTCTCAATTAACTCTTTCATGTGACGGAAAAAGAAAGTTAAGATCAACGTAGTGATATGACTACCATCAATATCAGCATCACACATGATGACTACTTTGTGATAACGTAATTTATTTATATTCAATGCACGGTCATCTTCCGGTGTACCACGGAACACGCCAAGAGCAGTAAATATATTTTTGATCTCCTCGTTATCATAAATTCTGTATTCCATTGCCTTTTCAACGTTAAGGATCTTACCCCTTAATGGAAGGATAGCTTGGAAAGCACGGTTACGGCCTTGTTTAGCTGTCCCGCCCGCAGAATCACCCTCTACAAGGTATATTTCGCACATGGATGGGTCTGATTCCGAACAATCCGAAAGTTTTCCCGGTAAGCCTGTTCCGGTAAGCACACTTTTACGTTGTACCATTTCGCGTGCTTTACGAGCTGCATGACGGGCAGTTGCTGCTAAAATTACTTTATCAACAATTGTTCTTGCTTGTTTTGGATGCTCTTCAAGGTAATTATTTAGCATTTCGGAAACTGCAATATCCACAGCGCCCATTACCTCATTATTACCAAGTTTTGTTTTTGTTTGTCCTTCAAACTGAGGTTCCTGTACTTTTACAGAAACAACAGCAGTAAGCCCTTCACGGAAGTCATCACCATTGATCTCCAATTTTACTTTTGCAAGTAAACCGGATTTTTCGGCATATGATTTTAAGGTACGGGTTAAGCCTCTTCTGAATCCTGCAAGGTGAGTACCGCCTTCATGTGTATTGATATTATTTACATAGGTATGTAAATTTTCAGAATACGAAGTGTTGTACATCATTGCAACTTCAACAGGTATACCATTTTTTTCGCCTTCCATGTATATAACATCCGCGATCAGTTTTTCACGGGTGGCATCCAGATAGCTAACAAATTCTCTTAATCCGCCTTCCGAATAAAAAACATCCGAACGGTCATTCCCTGCTTCATCTTTTTCGCGTATATCAGATAATGTGATACGGATCCCTTTGTTCAGATACGAAAGCTCACGCAAACGTGCTGCAATAATATCATAATGGTAAACAGTGGTTGAAAAAATAGTCTCATCCGGCTTAAAAGTTACAATTGTACCTCTATAATCCGTAGGTCCAATTTCTTTAACAGGATATAAAGGTTTACCAATATTGTATTCCTGGATATATTCTTTTCCGTTTCTATGAACATTTACTGATAATAGGGTAGAAAGTGCATTAACACACGATACACCAACACCATGCAAACCACCGGAAACTTTATAGGAATCTTTATCGAATTTACCACCAGCATGCAATACGGTCATTACCACCTCTAAAGCCGATTTCTTTTCCTTAGCATGGTAATCTGTAGGGATACCACGTCCGTCATCCTTAACAGTGATTGAATTATTCTCATTAATGGTAACGAATATGTTTTTACAATGACCCGCAAGTGCTTCGTCAATTGAATTATCCACTACCTCATAAACTAAATGGTGAAGACCTTTTTGACCGGTATCACCAATATACATTGATGGGCGCTTACGCACTGCCTCTAAACCCTCTAATACTTGAATGCTATCAGCCGAATAATCTGACGATGCATTAACTCCGCTCAGCACAGGTTTTGTTTCGTTTTCGTTCATTGTATTTTCCATAATTAATTATAATTTTTCCTGCTTTTTTTAAAGCTAACAAATATAACCATTTACCTCGAGAATAGCGACATTTAAGGAACTTAAATGAGCTTTAATTACTAACATTTAGTTAACAAATTTATTGGAATTAAGTTTGGAAATCCGAACTCTTTTTTGTATTAAAATAAAGGGTGAAAATGATGTATAAATTGAAGAAATTACTGATTTGAAAATTCCAACAGTATAATAAGTATATTAAAACATTTTCAAATTGTTTTGAAAGAATGCTTTTAGCTTTTTGCAGTAAAAAAACGATAGGATATTCCAGCCGTGAACTGGTATTGTGAACCTACCTGGGTTCCATTCAAATACTGGTAAAGAGGGATCTCAGTGGTTGCATAAATAATAAAATCTTTGCGGCTATAACTGATCTGTGGAACAAACAATACTTTTTTTCCACCGGTTGATGTAATATCGATGTTGTAGAAGGCAAGCAGATCCACATTTTTAGCACCCTGCATCTTTCCAACCCATTCCCCTTTTACCTGCATGGTTACACCTAATTTCCTGAAAAATGTTTTGCCCGCAAACAGACCAACACTCGCATAATCGCCAAATTTTTCACCCAACGAATTCCACCCTTTTTTTACATATAGCCCATTGGCGAAAATTTGAAATCTTTTTATTGGATATCCCCTGAAAAGAAAAGCATAAAAAATAAAGTCATGCGACCCATTTGTTGGTTGTACAGTGGGTGCCGAAGTAGTATACAATTTTTTACCTGTGGTTGGATTGGTATATATCAGCGTTGAATCATCATGTTTTCCTAATGGGATCTTGTAGCCTAAACCGATAGTGATCTCCGAACGAGTGGTTTCTGTGGTGCGGTTAAAAATATCATAGCGCGGAAACAAGATCAGATCTCCAATACCGGATGAAGTTGTAGTATCTCGTTTATCAAGTCCTACCAGCGTTTTATTGGTGAAATAACCGGATTCAACCGACATGGTAAGGTCTTTAGTAACTCCATACGCCCATCGCAGGTATAAATAGTTGGTGGTTAAATTGTCGAACTGAGCCGCTGTATCGTGATCTTTTGCATAAAATTTGTTGGTGCTGATGTATTGGTAATTTCCTGCAATTTCCATTTGCCTGTCCAGCAAAACACCTTGCGAAGCTCCGCCTGCAATGGGGCTACCGCTTCCTCCCGAACAGCAGCCTTGTGCAATAATTGCATTTGAAAACAGTATTGAAAAAAGAATAATAAATAGTGAACGCATAATAAAAAATAGAGAATTGGAGAATTATAAAATTAGAGAGTTAGATATTTATAGAATTAGAGAGTTAGAGAGTTAGAGAAATGGAGAATTAAGGTTTTAAAAATTACTAAATAGTCAAATCTCCAACTCACTAAATCTCCAATTCCCTAATTCACTTTATCTGCATCACTATATCAACAAATTAATGAGCTACTGTAAACTTCACTATTTCAGAAGCAGTAGAAGCATTAAATTTAATAAAATATATTCCGTTACTAAATGTTTCAAGTTCAATTTGAGCGCTATGCTTTCCTGCGGTTTGTTTTTCTAAAGCTATTGTTTTTACCTTTTTCCCAAGCACATTAAATAGTTCAATACTTACCTCTTTTGATTGATTTAAGTTGTAGGTAATGGTTGCGCTGTTTTTCACAGGACTTGGAAATACATTTAAATTTACAACGGCATTTTTACCTTCGGCTATACCCGTAGCTCCGAGGGCTTGAAGAATTGCGGCATCTAAATTATGTGAATTGTCACCATCGTTTTCATTATAATATACAGTATGACTGCTTCCCCCCAGAACTACAATTTTAGGCATCCCAACACCATTTCCATTGTATTGACTCATTGTTAGTGCTGTAGTAGAAACAATTGTGGCATTAGGCATGCCATTTTGAGAAGCCCAGGTGTTTAATGACGAGCAGGAGGTAGTTCCGTTGTCATCTGATAAATAAAAGATCACACGCCCCGGATTAGAGATAGCATAATTTTGTACAACATCATAAGTGGAAACGGATGGTGCTATGCAGGAAGCGCAAGGCATCACAAAAGAAATAACAATTACTTTTCCGGCATCAAGATCCGCAAAAAGGTGATGTGAATTTCCGGCACAGTCAGTTAATGTAAAATCCGTTGCTGTGGTTTGTCCTAAAGCCACAACTTGTATTAAAAAAAGTGTAAAACCAATTAGTAGTGATTTTTTCATTTTTTAAGAGTTTTAGGTTCTTTTTGAGGGTTAATCGTATCAAATGTACCTAAAATCAGGAATATTTCATATAAATGTTGTGTTTTCTCAAGGCAAACGCATCTACAAAAAAATGATCGGTTTCAGGTCGCCTCTATGAGGCTTTACTGATATGGGGTACAAATGCCTTTACAAACAGATCGTCCCTATCGGGACTTCATAATAAAAGAGAAAAATCCTTAGGATTGACCTGTTTATAGAAATAATATTATTCTGAAAATAAGCACCATAGGTGCGACCTGAAAATAATTAGATGCGTTTGCTCTGTGTGTGTTCTTAAGTTTCTGTAATTCCTCATTAAATACTTCTAATTTCGCTTTCAGTTTTTTTGTGCGCTTTAATCGCTCGAACACTTTTGTTAATAGAAAATTCGTGTGTTTTTATTCTAATTCTTAAAATTTTTTTTATTTATTTTTGTTGAAATATGATACAGGAAATTGAATTTATACTTTATGTTGCTGATCAAAAAAGAAGCAAATTTTTTTACAGCTTCGTATTAGATCTAAATCCTTCCTTGGATGTGGAGGGGATGACAGAATTTATGCTCGGGCAAAATTGCAAATTGGGTTTAATGCCTGAAAATGGAATAGCAAAAATTTTAACGAGTAAAACCCCCCATCCTGCATCAGGAAATGGTATTCCCCGTTGCGAAATCTATTTGAGAACAGATAACGTTGAATGCTATTTTTCTCGGGCAGTTGCGGCCGGTGGGAAAATAATAAGTGAATTTTCTTTACGTGACTGGGGCGATTCTGTTGCTTATATCAGCGACCCTGATGGACACATTATTGCTTTCGCAGAAAATAAAGCGTTAAGCCACTAAAATAACAAATAGCAAGGTGTGAAATTAGTTCACATGCTGATGTGTGCTGTCAGCATCGTGTGTTGCTTCCACCTTTTCTAAATCCATACCGCATACAGAGCACTGGCCCGCTTTATCATGGGTCTTGCCCTTCTCACAATCCATCGGACACTGATACATTGCTTTTTCTTCAGTTTGTTCCGATCCTGTATTAGTGGAGTTATTACAACCTGCCATAACAATACTTAGCAAACCGAATGTTATTACCCAAAACAAAAATAATTTTTTCATAGTTACAGATTTTTAAGATTCCAATTGTTTATTTAAAATTAAAATTTCATTAAGTCATGCTGAACTTGCCTGCCACGATGACTATCGGTGGTTTCATCATCCGTGGTATTCCGACACAAGTTGAGAACGGCAAACAATACTGCAAACCAACCTTTACAGATCATTAAAAGGAATAAGATAAGCCTCCCATCAGGCTGAACCTCTGGCTTGGATAGTTACTCCATCTGTAATACCGATAATTAGCGATATTGTTAAAGTTCAGGAAGAAGCCCAGTTTTTTATTATAACGATACTCTAAGCCAATATTTGCATCAAACACCCCTTTTAGCTCTTTTGCGACCACCTTCGTTCCTGTAATAGATGTTGTATCGGTTACGAATGTTTTAGCAAATTGGTTATCGATATAAAACAGATCAACTCTAACTACTATTTTTTCTCTTAAATTATAATTTGCCGAAAGTGTAAGTTCCACTTGTGGCTTATACCAGGCCCTTAATTCTGTTTTCATTTTGTAATTAAAATATTCACCGCGTAAACTGATGCGCAATTTTTCCTGTTGCTGATAGGAAACTTCTCCACGGATATTTAACAATTTAGTGTCATCATAAATGACATCAAATTTATTTTGCAAAACTTCTTTTGTATCATTTACAAACAAGGCCATATTACTGATGTTTGAATAGGAAGCGCGTGCATTAAAGGAAGTAGTTGAAGACAAGGTCCCTTTAATACCACCATACAACTCATACTTTTTATTTGAATTCATCATTTTAAGCTCTGATAAAACAAAAGGGTTGTTAGTAGTAAATGTTCTATAACTGTTTTTTTGCAGTCCACCTGTTAAACCTGCATAAGGAATAATTATATCGTCAATTACATTATAACTTAGATCAACATTGGGGTAAAAATAAAATCTGGATTGAACGAAATTGTCCATTGTAGCAGTAAAACCAAGGCTTGCCCGGTATTTTTCACCGGTTGAAATAAAGTTTGGATTTAATGCAACAATTGTATTATTAACAGTATCTAATTTATTTTTGTAATTAAAATAATCAACAGTAGCATTTACTTTAAGCACTTCTTTATTAATGGCTGTTTGCAGGAATCCTGCCGCCTTTATATTGTTTTCGGAAGCTTTATAATTATCAGCTAAATTGTAATAACTTAATTTTATGTCATGATTGTAACGTTTTGGGTCTGTGTAATGACTCACTAATTGGGCGTTCCCTGCAATTAAATTAAATCGCTGATGGGTATCCTCCTCCTGGATGAAATTCACACTTTTATCATAACCATAAAAGTGAACTACATTACGTGCATAGTCAAAGTTGCCAATGAGCGAGTGTTCTTTCAAAAATTTCTTTCCGTATAAATTTATTTCATTATCGCTGAAACCTGCATATCCATAATCTTTAAGAGTGGCAGAAGATGATAAATGTTTTAATCGTACACCGTATGCACCTTCTTTTGAACGTAAATTATTAAACCATAATTCGCCATACGGTGTGGTGTATGTGCCCATTCCTAGTTTTACCAAAGCGTTGTATAGCTTGGTAAGTGGCTCGCCCACCATTTGTGCCGGTTTAATAGGATCCACATCAAAACCTGTATTTATTTTTTTTGAATTTATTCCATAACCTGAAACAGGGATCTTTTGAGTAGAATCTTTGATAGAAGGATTGTCATTGATCTTATTCGCATCTGTAATTGTTGGCTTGTATTCACCAACGCTTATGATGATCATAGAATCTAAATTTCGCTGTGCCATCAAAGCGCTTATTGGCATTGAAAACAAAAGAAAAATAATGATTGTTTTTATATTAATGTTTTTTTTCATCTGTTATAGAAATGTTGAATTTTAAATTATAAATGTTGAATTATACCTGATGGTACATTATCCATTGTCAATTATCAATTCTTTATTCCGGTTTTTTTATTTCTTCGGGTACTGGTTCATTAAAAAGTTTTTTTAGCTCCGTGGTATCACCTTCGAATTTTATTTCAATAGGTTCGCTTACTGTTTTAATTTGTTTTGCGGCTTCTTCAGCAGCAGTTATTTTATCTAATTTTTCTTGTGCGGTTTTTATCAATTCAGGAATATCCGAATCGCTGATAATTGATTTTAAAGTGGTTTTTGCCTGGAAATTGTCATTCTGAGCCGAATAGTTATCAGCCAATAAAATCAATGCTTTGGTTACCCAATATGGATAATCACCATCACCATTAATGAAATCAAAGATTGTTTTTTCTGATTGTTTATAATCCAGTTTCAGATTTTGAATAAATGCGATATTGTATGACGACTCGGCCCCAAGTTCATTCTTCGCAGAATTAGCAACTGCCCTGAACTCCGCTATTGCATCATCATATTTTTGAGTTGCCAGCATAGCTTGGGCAATAGTAAAATGCGATTCATGTTTCAATTCGTTGCTCACCTTATCAAGCGCTAATACCTGGTTTGAATAAAGAATTGCTTCCGGATAATTTTTCAATTGATTATTGCAACGCATCAATCCTATTTTGGCACTGGCACTGTTTTTAGCGTTCTCCGCCTGTAGCTCTAATTGTTTGAAATATTCTAATGCTTGCGCGTAATTTTGTTTTTTGAATAGAATATCGGATGCACGATAAAGTGATTGCTCGGTAAACTGATTTTTGTTTTTACCAATTACAAAGATGTAACCTATTAAAGAGGCATCAGTATTTCCGGATTTATAATCACATTCAGCTTTATAAAAACTAGCATCTAATATAAAAATGCCATCAGGGAAGTTCTGAATGTAGTTCTCAAAATCAGTTATAGCGGTTTTGCAATCCTGCTCCATATAATGATTTTTTCCAATGCTATAAGAAATTGAATCAAGGCTTACCTTAGGAATAGCAGCTCCAATGGATTCTAAATATTCAGCCATTGTCATTACATTCCCTTTTGCAGTGTAAATGGACTTCACCACATTTATTGCTTCATTAGCCTCAGCGGATTTGCGATCTCTTTTTATCAATTTATCAAAATAGGACAACGCATTATCGTCTTCTTTTTTGTTGTAATAGATCAACCCAATTTTACTCAAACAGGCATTCACATAAACACTGTTTGGGTAAACATCAATAAAGTTTTTAAAATGGGTTAAAGCTAAATCGTTTTGGTTATCAGACAAAAATGTTTGCGCCAGCTCAAACTTGGCTTTCTGAATGTATGTTGAATTAGGATAAACGCTAATAAATGTTTGAAGATCCGAAATTTTTGCAGAAAACTTTTTCTGAACACCATTTGATAACGCCTTTTGGAATAAAGCGTAATCAGCATCCACCAATTTCATTTTGTAGGATTGTTCATAATAGTCGGTAGCATTATCAAAATCGCGGGTCATGAAATAGCCGTCACCAATGCGATTGTAGGCGTCATTGATTTTTTTTGCATCAGCTTGTGGTTGGAAGGTCACAAATCTTCGGAACCATAAATTGCTATTTGTGTAATCTTTTAATTTGTAATAGGAGTAACCAACATTATAATTGGCATCGCTTAATTCGGATTTGCCGATCGCACCTGGTTCAGCAATATATACCAGGTAACTTTCAATTGCATTTTGATATTGTTTATCACGATAATAAGATTCACCGATCCAATAAACTGCTGAGGCTGTGATCTCTTTGTCGAACGTGTATTTCCTGGCTTTATCAAATAATGCTATTGCCTGAACAAATTCAGAGTTGTTGAACAGATCAATACCGCGGTAATAGGCAATTTTTTGATGTGCTTGTTTTAATTCGGGGGTCAACATTTTAATACTCTCGAGCGATTCAAGAGCGTCTTTGTAATTTTTTGATGTTGTAAACACGTTTACCAGGTAGGTATACGCTTCGTCAACACGAGATGAATTCGGGTATTCCTTAATATACTTTTGAAACGCCTTAATAGCTTCGTTGTATGGGTTGTAAGCCAGTTCGTAGCACAATTTTGCATAGGTGTATAAAGCATCTTCCTGTATAGTTTGATCAAAAGCAAGTTTTGATGACAGTCCAAAAGCATTTCGTGCATTTTGTTTGTTATTCATTTTTAAATAACAATCTCCAATGTGATAATATGCGTTCTGAGCCAGAGAATCGTTATCAATATGGGTAACCAATATAAAATAATCGAGGGCTTTATTATAATCTTTTACTCTGTAATAAGCGAATCCCATTTGATAATTATCTTTACGTGGTAAAGTACCAACAGCTTCCTCATATTTTTTTAAATATGGAATTGCTTCAGCATAACGGGAAGTAAGGTAATAGGATTCACCAATAATACGCGCTATCTCCGGTGCGCGTACGGTAGTAGCTGAGTCTAGTAGTTTAGGAGCGTAAGCAATTACATCATCGTATTTCCCTTGCAGGTAGTAGACCTGAGCAATATAATAAGGAACAACCGGTTTGAAGGTTTCATTGTATTGAAGCTTTAAAAAATCTTTCAAAGCCGTTTCATAATTTTTTTCAGTGTAAGAAATGTGGGCATAATAATACTTTGCAGATGCAGCATATTTATTATCTACATCTTTTATTTCATAGAAATCTTTTTTAGCGTCAGGATAGTTTTCTAATGAAAAAGAACTGTATCCGCGTTTGAAATAAAATTCGGATAGTTCTTCAGTCGTTAGATCATAAATATCCACCTTTTCAAACCAGGTATTGGCATCACGGTATTTCTTTTTACTATAATTATATTTTCCAAGATAGAAGTATGCTGTTTTTACTTTGGGACTTTCGGGATGGTTTTTTACAAATTGTTTTAAAAACCATTCGCCATCCTTGTTGAATAATTCAATAGCGCAAACAGCTTTATAAAACTCCGCATCAATACGAACCAGTGAATTTATGTCTTGGTGAGATTCAATTACTTTGATAAAACTTTTTTGTGCTGCGCCGTATTTCTCTTTCTGATACAACTCTATCCCTGTTTTAAATTCGGCATCCTGATGAACAACTATTACCGTTTTTTGTGCAAAAACGGAAGTTGTTCCTGTTACAGAAAGAATAAATGTTAGTACCAATCCTATTGCTTTCAGTTTGTTCATTGGGCAATGTAATATATGAAAGGTGTAAAATTAGTAAGGATAGAATCATTTATATTTATGATATTTGAAAGTTATTAACGCTGCTTTGTTGAAACTATTGCAATTAAATAACAAATGTTAATTTACTTAAAAAGTACTTTTCGGAAGATTAATAAATCAAGATCTACATTAACTATGTGTTAATGTTTTTTTTATTATTTCAGTTGCGTTAGGGATTGTAGCGTAAATCCTTTTCTTTTTAGAAAAGATTGCAGCGTAAAGCCCGCCAATTCTTGTTTAAGAATTGGAACGCCCAAAACAATTAAACAATTAAAATTTCTAGATGGCACTCGACACTATTATTCATTTAGATAAAGTTTCCATATTCCAAAAACATAATTTGGTGCTTACTAATGTTGCATTAAATATTGATAAAGGCGAATTTGTTTACCTGCTGGGGAAGACCGGCAGCGGGAAAAGTAGTTTACTAAAAACATTATATGCCGAACTGGAATTAGTTCAGGGAGAAGGAACTGTTGCCGGATTTAATTTAAAAACTATTAAACGAAAAGAGATCCCTTTTTTAAGAAGAAAATTAGGTATCGTATTTCAGGATTTTCAACTCCTCACGGATAGAAATGTAAATGAGAATTTATTATTTGTTCTTAAAGCTACCGGTTGGAAAAACAAATTTGAAATGCAAAAGCGTATTCAGGATGTGTTGGAAAAAGTACATCTATCCACTAAAGGTTTTAAAATGCCCCACGAACTTTCGGGTGGTGAACAGCAACGTATCTCCATTGCACGTGCTTTACTGAACGACCCGGAACTGATACTTGCTGATGAGCCTACGGGCAATCTTGATCCTGAAACTTCAGAAGAAATTATGAATGTGCTGCTTGAAATAAGTAAAAGCGGTAGAGCTGTGCTTATTGCAACACATGATATAATGATGTTTAATAAATTTCCTTCACGCACTATTAAATGTGAAAATGGAAAAATTATTGATTCCAAGGCAGTTTAAACTCCCTTAAATTGCGGTGATTTCTTTTCGTTTTTTATTTAAAAGGTGTCTATTCTTTAAAATAAACGAGTTGAGTAGGGAGATTATTTTTTCTTTAGAATATCTATTTCCTTTTTCATCTCTTCCAACATTTTCTGCTGAGCTTCGTTTATTTTTTGTTGTGCTTCATTTTTTGCATTTAACTCCTTGATGGCTTCAATAAGAACAGGTGTAAGCTTTCCATAGTCAACCGATCTAAACCCGTCTTTATCAATATTCACTATCTCTGGAAATATTTTTTCAACTTCCTGAGCTATAATTCCAATCTCTCTCTTATCATCAAAATGCTTATCAGGGAACTCCTCTTTACGCCAGTTGTATTTTACCCCCTGAAGTTTTAACACTTCTGGCAAAACATTTTGTAGAGGATCAATATCTTTTTTATATCTCAAATCAGAACAAAAAAATGGACTAAACCAACCATAACAATTAAGATAGAAATCATTGGCATATATATTACTGGCTATCAACTGCTCATAAGCATTTCCCGGATTATTAAGTATTGCAATTCTTCCGCTAGCTTCTATACCAATTTGAGATGCAACAACTCCTCCCCAGTGGAAACCTAAGCGTGGTGGTTGTTGTCCGGCACCTGCAAAATTAGTTTCTCTTAATTCCAATGATGACTGAGTGTAACCTGTTGCATTTGAATTTGATGCAATTTGCCAGTCACCACTGCCATTATTGGGTATGAAACCAGCTGCTGTGACCTGTGATACAATGTTACCCGAATGAATCAGTGATCTCCATGTTGTATAGGTACCGTTATTTGCTCCTGTTCCACCTTGGTAAGTTCTTGTCCAAATATTTTCATCATAATAAGATGCTGCTATTTGAAAACCGTGGTCGTTACTTGTATTACTATGCCTTACATTAATTAAATTGTACCAGGAGCCACCAGGCGCATTAGTTGCACCACTACTTTGATAAAAGCCGCTGGGAACTGAGTTATTAAAGTTAGGTAGATCAGTAATAAGGTTTGCACCATCAAGCCAGGCCGCAGGCTTGCTTGTAACTGCGCTCCATGCAGGGGTTGCGGTACCTAAAAATGCGTTTATTGCAGCGGCAGTCCCTGTTCTAAGGTAATTATCTCCGGCTTTGATCATAATACCTGTTACCCCGCTTGCAACAGAATTATCTGTAGTGTTTATATAATCTGTTCCTATATATCCTGATGGAACGTGCAATTTGAAGGTTGGTGCAATTGTTCCAATACCAACATTTCCGGAATTCAGTATGGTCATAAAAGTAGAGCCGGCATAGTTTCTGATACCTGCATGCGGGTTAATGTCAGTACTACTATAGCCAATGTCTAAAAAAGTACTTCCGTTTCCTGCAGTACCTATTGACCAATGCTTATGAGCACCGGATGTTCCGGCATCATAACTACCGAGCATGATTGTAGATCCGTGGCTTGCATTGCCTGATCCTCCTGCCATCATTACTGTTTGAGGGTAATGCCCGGTCATGGCCACACTAGGCCGATCGTTTCCATCTACCAACACACCATTTGCATGAGCTCCAGCAATATGAAGCTTTCCAAGAGGGGCTGTGGTTCCAATACCTACATTCCCTGTTCCATCAATATACATTCTTGCTGTCACTCCAGCGTTATCCGTATAAAAACGTAAGTCATTTAAACCCACCAATTGATCCATTCCAAAAATGCTTCCCTCTGCGGCAGCAGTGGCAAGATCAAGTTTGCCTCTCGGACTTGCCGTACCGATACCCACGTTCCCGGAGGCTTTAATGGTCATGGCCTCAATGGAAGTACCTGTTAATGGATCGTCACCATCTGCACGTACCCAAAATCTTAATGCTTCGGAGGTTGTTTGTGCATCATACCCAATAAATGCCGAATGATTTGAATCTGAAATCCCCTTAAACTGAATTGTTGGATGGTTTGCATGAAATACTGCACTTCGTGTATAGCCAGCGGTCATAGTTGGTCCTCCGGATATATGCAGCAGTCCAATTGGGCTCGTGGTTCCAATACCAACATAACCACCATGTGTCAATATCATCTGGCTGACATTATTAACGCGCCATTCATAACCTCCGGTTGTTCCTACACCAGGTGTGCCTATAATTGTATTAAGCTCACTATCCCATGATCCAACATTTTGAACCAGCCTTCCACCACCTTGTAACCAAAGTTCGTCAGAGTGAGCAGTTGATTGTCTGAAGTCATTGAAGACTCCAAGAGTTAGCCTAACGTCCTCCGTTGCTGTTCCCGGATTATTGGCCGACTCGTCCTGCAGGATCAAGAAGCCGGCATCGCTGGTAAGGTTGACCCTCGATCTGAATGTAATGCCCGATATACCACCTGAAGTTGGATGGTCTAAGGTCAATGTAGGGTACTCTGCGTTGGATGCGGCATTGCCGCTTATATCCAACTTATATGCAGGAGCTGCGTTTCCGATCCCAACATTGCCATTATCAAAAATACTGCTATTGCCGAGTGTGGATCCGTCAGGAGTCCATTTAGGAACATAATTAAGTGTACCGGAGCCATTCACTGTTCCAGCAAATGAATTCCATGTAGCCAGTCCCGTGGCGTCTGAAGTAAGCACTTTATTTAATCCTGGGGAACCGCCTGTGATCTTTATCTGTCCGGCTATTTCCAGTTTTGCACCCGGAGTTGCAGTTCCAATACCAACATTCCCGCCATTAAAATAGGAAGTTCCAGCCGAAGCAATACTTGCGCCTATGGTTCGTCCTGTATTAGGAGCTGTACCATCAAAAGTATGTCCTGGAGTACCTACATTTAAAACAGAATTAATGTTCGTTTCAATATCCGTATCTCTCCACCACATCTGCAATTTTTTATTCGTACCATCTCGTTTTTGATAACCAATACCCATGTAATAACCGGTGTTGTCAGATTCCCAGGTTAATGAATTCATAAATGGATATCCGGGGACTATGGGACCTATATAAGCATTTTCATCGGTTCCTGTCCCAATATCCTGGGCTAAATACGCTGTGCCTATATTTCTAAATGACCCGTTTACATCTAGTTTATATGATGGGGCTGTAGCGCCAATTCCCACATTACCATCTCCATTTATTCGCATTCTTTCAGTAAAGGTGGTGCCATCATACTGCCCAAAAGTAATTTTTCCTAATTGAGCTGGAGCAGAAGTGTAAATACTATGCTCATAAGTGTTTCCCGCCATATCTGTACCTAAGCCCATATATGCATTAGGATCAGCGTCTAATCCGTAGGTTTGTATTCTCGGTCCGCCAGCAAACCCTCCACCAATCATCATTGCAGGAACAGCAGTTGCAGTTTTTGTGACCTGGAGTTTATAAGCGGGGATTGTTGTTCCTATACCGACATTGCCGGCATTCGTTAACACCATTTTTTCTGTCATGATTGGTATTCCTGTTGTTGAGGTATTTGTCATCCAATTGTAACCACCTCGGGTTTTAATGGTTGTACGTGATTGGGTGGGTTCAAAAAAACGCATTGTTCCGCCCAAATTATCAATTACAATATCTTGATTACTTGCCGCACCCTTAAACTCTATGTGCCCACCTTCATTGACATTATCCTGATTCATGAATCGGGTAAGGAAATTATTATCTACATTTCCTGTATCACTAATTACTCTCATTACTGGTTGTATACCACTAACTTCAAACTTTGCAATAGGGTTGGTTGCACCAATACCTACATTACCATTGGAAGCCTTTATTCTCATCCTTTCAAGAGGGGTATTTAATACTGGGCTTGTTTTGATCACAAGATCCTGAACATCATTAGTTCCGATATAATTAGTACCAGCCACAGTTCCAGCATTTCCTATCAAAGACCATGCATTTAAAGCTCCATCAGCACCTGTAGCACCCGTAGAACCTGTTGAACCAGTGCTTCCAGTTGAGCCTGTACTGCCTGTTGGACCAGTACTTCCTGTCGAGCCAGTATTTCCAGTTGAACCGGTACTTCCAGTTGATCCGGTACTTCCCGTTGAACCAGTACTTCCTGTTG
>JAZKBX010000286.1:16741-22162 GCA_040388455.1 Bacteroidota bacterium | reverse complement strand
TTTAATTTTATCTTTCCCTAAACACGACCAATTATTTCTAACCGTATCCAACTTATACAAATTGTATTCGGCTCCATTTTGATTGGATGCAAGTTCTATATTAATTGATTTTTCAGGTGCAACATTTACCGGTTTATCATTCTGATATGCCAGCATTTCCAACATGCCGGCTGATTCAAAGTGATAACGCTGCCCTGCGCTATCGTAAGTCATTGGAATTCCTGAAACAAAAAAATCAACAGCATCATGGAATTCACGGTAACGCAATTCCACTTCACCTTTCAGGAGCTTTCCATTTTCATCAACAAAAGCATTTTTTGGGATCGTCATTTTTGATCCGGTTTTAAAGTCAAGTGTAGCGCCTTTTTCTGCAATTACTTTATATATTTTATAAGGGACATTCACACCTTCCAATGGTGGATTGATAGTAGGCTTGGCTTCCTCATTTTTATAAAATTCGGCTAAAACAGCATCATCTGCATTTAAAGTGGCAGCCGGGTTTGTTTTAACATTATCGTTTTCCGGGTTCTTTGTTAACATAGAAATTGCAGTGATAACACCAACTGTAGCGACAACCACACTTGATAAGAACCAACCTTTTTTGAATAAAGGCTTAGTTATTGTTACCTGATTATTTAAAACCGAATTAAAATTTTTACCCTTTGCGATCTCTTCAGAGCTAATTTCAGGGCGATTAATGTTTGTTTTTCTTTTCATTTTTTTTAGAGCTCCTTCTACCTCAAAAAGGAGAGGCTTTCAGAACGTGTTTGGTTTATTTTTTATTTTTTCACCCTTTAGGCCTCTCCCATCACGGAAAACTAAAAGGAACATTTATTTTAAACTTTTTTTCAAAATTTCCAATACCCTGTATGTTTTCACTTTTGCATTATTTTCTGTAATGTCAAGTATTTCAGCTATTTCTTTGAAGGAACGTTTTTCAAAAAAGCGCATCTCAATTAATTGTAACTGATCCTCTTCTAATTGTTCTGAGATAATTGCAACAATTTTATCATGGTACTGATCAATCTTACTTTCCTCAATTTCTTCGATGATCGTATAAACACTAACAGAATCAATATTTATGGTACGTTGGGCCTTTTCCTGACGGAACAAATTATTTACTTCACTAAAAGCGATACGGTACAGCCAAGATGCAAAAGGAACTCCCCTGTTCTCGTATTTATGTAAATTGGCCATCGCTTTTAAAAACACTTGTTGTGTGGCATCAAAAGCAGGCTCTTTACTATCCAAACGTTGGTAGATATACCTGAATATTGGCTCATAATACGCTTCATAAAGCACTGCAAAAGCTTTCGGATTTTTTTTCGCAGCTTCCACTAAGCCCTGTTCATTGGCCAGATCTACTTTTGTTGCATGGTATTTTGAGACTTCAATCATAAAGGGAAAATGTTTCAATCGTTCTTATAACGCTAAAATTTTAAAAAGATACAGGATACTTTGTTTTTTTATTTTTTTACCGGGATTATGCCGATCAAGGATCTCAAAGTTATCTTTATTTTGTATTAATATCACATCAAAAATAATCATTTGGAGAGTAACGTAAATTGGAGGATAATGTTTTAATTTTCACTAAATTCAATAATTAAATAGAACGCAGATGACGCAGATTGAATAGGATTAAATATGATCCTATCGGTTTTTATCCATATTTTTATGATAAAATAAGTTTTTAAATTTCTGTCCATCATAATTATCGGTAATATCTGCGTTCTGTTTATTTTGTTTATCAGTGGGTGGTTAAAATTAAAAAAATGAAAAAATATATTTCCTCCATTTTGGTTTTGATTTTTGCCAATATTATCGGCTTTGCTCAACAGCGGGTTGTTTTGATCGAACAATTCACAAATTCGAGTTGCCCGCCTTGTGCAAGCTATAGTCCATTGGTATATGATCATGTAAATAATAATCTAACAATTTGCTGTGCTGTTGCTTACCATACTTCATTTCCCTATTCCAATGATTCAATGTATTGGGATAATACAACGGAATCTGACCAAAGAGTAGGCTATTATGCAGTAAGTGGTGTTCCCTATTCCATAATGGATGGGAATATATTTGATGGTCCATCAACCGTTTTCACCTCCGGCATTTCTTCAATTGTTGGTAATCGTGCGGCTGTTGCGCCAAAGTATATTATTCAATCAACAAATTTTATATTAAATGGAAACCAGTTAAGTGGTTCGTTTAAGTTTACATCAGCGGATGCTTCTAACTCGGGAGAAAATTTAGTTGCGCACATCGTAGTTATTGAAAAAAATGTTTTGAAAAGCTCTTATTCAGCCTCCCCGGGAAGCAACAGCGAAACTTCGTACGAATATGTGATGCGTAAAATGCTTCCTGATGCCGATGGAATGGTATTAGTAAATACCGCCATTAATGCTTCTGATTCAACTCTCATCAACTGGACACTTCATAAAATAAAGAACATTGATGAGCTTAGAGTAGTTGCATTTGTTCAAAATAATACAACAAAAGAGGTTTACCAGGCACAATTGTTCAATCCTGATAAAATTGCCTCTGTAAAGGAAGTATCTTTTGCTAATTCCTTTTCTGTTTTTCCAAATCCGGTAAAAGATGAAATAACTATTTCTTGGGGGACTAATACGAACATTCGCTTTATCAGGCTTTACAATTCTTTAGGGCAAGTTGTTCATTCTGAAGTTGTAAATGCCCAGGTACCTGATATCAAATTAATTACAGATCTTCCAACAGGAATGTATTTTATTGAAGTAGAAGGGAGTGATTTCCGATTTAAGAAATACAAAAAAATAATAATTACAAGGTAATTATGAATTAAAAGGAGAGGTGATGTTTGATCAGAAAAACAACAATCAAAAATTATCTTGCTTTGCAAAAGAACTTAACAGATTTTGCAAAACAAATTTTACAAATACTGATTGTTTCATTTGATATATTAATCGTCTTTTTCCTCATCTTCGCCTTCTTCATCTTCCCCTCCCTGGATGGTATTGATATTGGAAGAATTAACTTCAGTATGCCTTATAAGCCCTCCCAGATATCCTGTTCTGGCAATTAATCCAAAACTAATAAGTGAAATAAATAGAGTAATCCAGGCGACATTTCTTACAAGTGAAGATTGTTTAAAAATAAAAAAAGCACCAACAATGGATGAAATGCCTAAAATAATTAAAGCGATTAAAGAAATTAAAGCAAAATCCTCATGTTGTTCAATCATGCTTTCGGCAACACCTTGGATATGTTCAACTGCTTCTTCTGCAGCTTCACCTGTTAAATAAGCAATACCCGCCCCTATGGATGAAATGATGAAAAGAATATAAGCAGCCATTTTTGTTGGATTGCTTTTAGCCCACAAGCCATGTGCTAAAACAATTCCACCTAATATTGAACCGAAAATAGGAAGATGGGTAATTAGTAAATGGACATGGGTTAAATTCATATTTAAATTTATTGCTAACTGCAAAAGAAACAACTTTCGCACTTTAAATAAATGATGAAAAGTATGTTTTTGGGTGATTTTGTTTGCCTAAAACATTTTATTAATCGCAAAATGCCGATTAAATCAGGAATAAAAAAAGCCGTAAACAGCTTAAATTTAGCTATTTATGGCTTAAAGGAGCGGAGAAATAGGGATTCGAACCCCAGGAGGTATAACCCTCAACAGTTTTCAAGACTGCCGCAATAGACCACTCTGCCATTTCTCCAGACGACAAAAGTAGTATTTTTTTGATTTAATAGATATAAAAAGGAAAAAAAATATTTATTGCTTAACTTTGTAGATATTCAGTGGTTTCAAAGAAACGCTTCAAAAAATAATTTTAAATGAAAAAACGCCTTATTATAGTATGTTTTGTCTTGTTGGCGGCATTTGCTGCCAATGCAAACAATGTTACCGCATATTTAACGTATGCAACCTTTAATGTGCCAGCTAAGGGCCCATATATCGAAACGTACTTGTCGGTGATCGGCAATTCGGTAACGTTTGTTAAAAACGCTACCGGAAAATACCAGGGAGCGGTTGACATCACTATCAGCTTTAGCCAAAATGGTGAAATCAAAAATGCGCAAAAATATACCTTAAACAGTCCGGAAACGGATGATACAAGCAAAGCATATCCAAATTTTATTGATCAGCAGCGTTTTACCTTAGCAAATGGAACTTACAACATGGATATTTCAATAGCTGATAAAAACAAAGCTCTGGATAAACCTTTTGTTACAACAATGCCAATTACTGTTGATTTTCAGGAAACTAAAGTTGCTATCTCTGATATTCAAACCTTGGAATCGTACGTAAAATCTACTACTCCAAGTATTCTGACTAAAAGCGGTTTTGACCTTGTGCCTTATGTTTCAACGTTTTACCCTGAAAATATAAATAAACTCAGGTTCTATGCAGAAATATATAACGCAAAAAAAATAATTGGCGATGGTGAAAAAATAGTATTGAATTATTTTTTAGAATCCTCCGAAAAAAAAGTAAAACTGAATGATTATAGTGCATTTTCGAAACAAACTGCCAATGATGTGAATATATTACTTTCTGAGTTCAATATTGAAAAACTACCATCGGGTAATTATAATTTGATAGTTGAGTTAAGAGATAAAGAAAACAAAATACAGGCAGAACGCAGCTATTTCATTCAACGGAAAAACTCACAAGGGCAATTAAGTATTGAAGATCTAAAATCAGTTAATGTGACCAATACCTTTGTTACCAACTATACCAGCGTGGATACATTATCGGATTACATAAGATCGTTACGTCCAATATCAAGCAATTCAGAAATCCAATATGCAGCAAATCAATTGAAAGGCAGGAATTTAGAGCTTATGCAAAAGCTTTTTTATAATTTTTGGAAATCACGTAATGAATTGGAGCCTCAATTAATGTGGTTGGAATATTATAAAGAAGTAATGAAAGCAAATAAAGAGTTTGGAACATACAGTCTAAAAGGGTATGACACAGACAGGGGCCGGGTTTATTTACAATATGGGCGCCCCGACCAACGATCCAAAATGGATGTGGAGCCTAGTGCGTATCCATATGAAATATGGGAATACTACAGCTTATATGACAGATCCCTTTCATTGACCTACCCCGGGAACAAACAGTCAAATAAAAAATTTGTGTTCTATAATCCCGATCTGGTTACCAATAAATATTCATTGATACATTCTACTGCACAAGGTGAAATAAATAATACCAGATGGAAACTTCTAATTCATAAGCGTGATAGTCCATCCACTAATATGGATGACACAAAAGCTCCTGACCATTTTGGTGGAAATGCCGGTGAAAATTTTCGTAATCCGCGGTAGTTTGGTTGTTTGTTGTTGGTTGTTGGTTGATAGTTGATAGTTGTTGGTTGATGGTTGATGGTTGATGGTTGATGGTTGATGGTTGATGGTTGATAGTTG
>JAZKBX010000286.1:9133-16641 GCA_040388455.1 Bacteroidota bacterium | reverse complement strand
TGGTTGATGGTTGATGGTTGATGGTTGATGGTTGATGGTTGATAGTTGATAGTTGATGGTTGATGGTTGATGGTTGATGGTTGATGGTTGATGGTTGATGGTTGATGGTTGATGGTTGATAGTTGATAGTTGTTGGGTGATAGTTGTTGGTTGATAGTTGCTAGGACGCTCCAAACGGGCATTAAATTATTTTAATAAATTAACTTATATAAAGTCAGATGTACACTATACCCTTTCAAACAATAGCGTGGGACAAAGTAGAAAAAACTGAACATAAAGGTGAAACAGGAACATCGTATTGGCAAACGATACAAATGGATGGACTTAGAATTCGTATGGTAGAGTATTCAGAAAATTATTTAGCTGACCACTGGTGCCAAAAAGGACATATTGTTCATTGTTTGGAAGGTAGTTTTATAAGTGAACTTAAAAACGGAGAGAAGGTTACTCTTTCAAAAGGAATGACCTATGTTGTTTCTGACGATCTAAGCTCCCATCGCTCTATTTCAAGCAATAGCGTAAAATTATTGATCATAGACGGTGAGTTTTTAAAACCAAAACAATAGCAGGTTGTTTACTTAATACTATTTCCATTACATTTGTTTTATGAAGGTTGCAGTAGTTATCTTAAATTGGAATGGTAAAAATTTTCTCGAAAAATTTTTACCCTCTGTAATTGCAAACAATGCTTCAGATACCCAAATTATAGTTGCTGATAACGCATCAACCGATGATTCAATATCCTTTCTCACATCACATTACCCAGAGGTCAAAATCATTAAAAACACCATTAATGGAGGATTTGCAAAAGGTTATAACGATGCATTAAAACTCGTTAGTGCAGAATATTATGTATTACTCAACTCTGATGTAGAAGTAACTCCTAATTGGATCGAGCCCATCATAAAATTAATGGATGATGATATAAGTATTGCAGCATGCCAGCCTAAAATAAAAGACCATAACAAAAAAACACATTTTGAATATGCCGGTGCAGCTGGCGGTTTTATTGATAAATATGGTTATCCTTTTTGTCGTGGCCGGATCTTTTCAACTATTGAAGAAGATAAAGGGCAGTATAATGATACCCGGGAAGTGTTTTGGGCCACAGGAGCCTGTTTGTTTGTAAGGGCTCAATATTACCAGAAAATTCAAGGTTTTGATGAAGATTTTTTTGCCCACATGGAAGAAATTGATCTGTGCTGGCGCTTGAAAAATTATGGTTATAAAGTTATGTATTGTGCAGATTCAACAGTTTATCACGTTGGCGGAGGAACATTAAATAAAACGAATCCTTACAAAACATTCTTAAATTTTCGTAATAATTTAATGCTGCTTTCCAAAAATCATCCACCTGAATATTTCTATTTGAAATTATTCATCCGTTTTTTACTGGATGGCATTGCCGGCTCAAAATTTCTATTTTCAGGACAGTTCAGCAGCTTCACCGCTGTAATAAAAGCTCATTTTAGTTTTTACGCTTCGTTTGGTAAAACATTAAAAAAGCGTAAACTATTGAAGGAACAAATAAAACAACATACTACCACAGCTATTTATAAGCATAGCATTATTGCTGATTATTATTTAAGAGGCGAGAAAACTTTTAAGGAGATCGATATTGAAAATCGGTTTATGTAGAAATATTATAAAATTCAGCAGCAAAAAAAACACGGAGACACGGAGAACACGGAGAAACACGAAGACTTAATTCAAAACATTGTTGCAAAATCAATAAAGAAAAAACCTGACAGATTTTAAAAAACTGTCAGGTCTATACCTTATTTTAATTATGGCAACGAGGTTGGTATTATTCCTTTTCCACGTTTTCAAACTTCACAATATCAGCTGCAAAATCCATAAAGAATTTATGTGCTGATGTAAACACAAAACGGCTATCGGCAGTTTTTTCGATGATATTTCTACGGTTTAAAGTATTGATAAAGTTTTTGCGGGAGTCTGAATCTTTTAACTGTTTGTTTGATAAGATCAAATCAATATATGATGAGTTGGTAAAGTAATTTTCAATTTCTTCAACCTCAAACTCACTGAATTGAATCCTTTCCAAAAAATTTTTTCCATCGCGGTCAAGCTCGTAGCTCAAAAGAGCAATAAAAATACAAACATCACGCGATAACATTTCATTTGATTCATCAGACACCAGGTAAACAAAATCCTGAGTGATCTTTAGATCATAATTGAATGATGCTTTAAAGAAATAGGTGTACGATTGTTCGTTATCTCTTAAAACTGCAAACGTACGTTCTGAAGGCAAAATAAATTTACCACTCATTAGATCTTCTACAATTTGGCGATGGTGATTAGGAAATTCCATGTTTATTGATTGTTATTTTGGGAACTGTTAATGTTAAATCGTTAATTTTTATTTTGTCGAATTCAGGAGTTTTACCAAAATCACGTTCAATGTCCTCATCAAAGGCAAGAGTGGTTAAGGCAAAGAATTTTTCTATCTCCACTTTTTTATATTCTTCTTTCAACGTTTTGTTACACCATTTAAAAAAATCCTCTACAGGTAAATTAGATTTTAATTTGTTGGTAAAAAAATCTTTATCAAAGATCCATTTTTCCTCTGTATTTATTTCATCTTCAAAATAAATATCGGTTTCATTTTTAAATTGTTCGAAAATTTCCGAAGCATTAAAGAAGGTATTATTTGAATAGATATTTGTTCTCTTCGATTCAAACATTGGAGGTACCTTTTGCTTATAAGGATTTTTCAAGAATGTGATCCAACCTGTTAAAATGATAGACTCGGTGCGGATACGCTCGATAAGTGGTAATAATTCAGTGGTTAATATTTTTGACTGGCGCAACAAATTATCATTCACCTGTATCAATTGAAAATAAAGTTTTTCAAACAAAACACGTGTACTTTCATCATCACAATTCAAACGGTATTTATTTGAATATTCTGAAATGTCGTATAATTTATTGGCAATAGAAGCACTATGATTGATATCCAGAATTTTGTTGAGCGGAATAATATATTCGTCAATCCAACGGGAAGCTCTAACGATCTTTTCTCTGTAATCAATTTTCTTAACGTTGGCTTTTAATTCCCGGGTTTCATTCAATAAACTGATGGTGTTTTTTTCTACCATTTCATAGAATGTCCTTATTTCATTAGCCAATTCAGTTAACCGCTGATTTAAAATTACTTTATCACCATTAATGTTTTCCTTAATTTTACGGAATAATTCAGAAATTGAAACATGATATTTTTCAATTGTTTCAGGCAATAATGGTTTGAATTCGCTTAAAATAAACTCGATCAGGTTATAATAAACAGTTCGTATTTCGTAATTATCATTAACCGAACTTAATATTTTATAGTCTATTAACTGCGATTTAATATCCGTGTTGTGCTTTGATGTAATAAGATTCAACGTTTCATAGGGAATTACACCACCTTTCGATTGTGTTTCATACAATTCGTTGATAATATCAAAATACTCCAGTAAAAAGCGCAGTATGGTTCTTGGTTCAGCCTTCATCTCTTATTTACTTTTTGTTATTTTTGTAATAGGTTGAACTGTTCCATTTCTTTCAACAATAACAGCATTTTGTTTTTCGCTGATATTGATCTTACCTTTTGACGGGTAAATAAAATAATATTTATTAAATCCTTCAACAGCATCCGGTGCAGCAAAAATAGGAAGGAAGTTATGCTCCTTACAAAATTTCACGATCTCCGGACGGTTTTGTTTGTCAATGGTTGCAACCTCATCAATAAATAAAGCAATTTTATTTTGCTCATCAGTTACTGCCAGCCTGTTGATGATTGACATGATCATTACCAAACGGATCATACGGTCGGTACCATCTGATTCTACCTGGTTTGCAAGATCCACACGCTTATCTGTTCCTTTGATATGAAGTAAAAGTTCGATGTTAAATAATTCATCAAAACTTACTCTTTTACCGCTGTCCAAATAAGCATTCAGAACTTTTAAATTTTCTGATTGGTCAAATTCAAAACTCATTTGTCCGTTAAACTCCTGGATAGAAGCGATCTTCTTCAACTCTCCAATGATACGCTCATTATCCAATAGATCAATTTTCATTGATTCGATATTGGAGATACGTGTTTGAGAAAGTTTTTCGTTGAATTTTGTATAAACAAATTGTTTGAACTCCTCATAACGCTTTAACAGGGTATATGCAGGGTTTGCAAACTGTGTGGAAATACTGGATAACAAACCATCAATACTGCGTTCCTTATCAGCTAAACAAGCAATTTCATCTTCCACAAAACTTATGAATTGTTCTATGTCCGCACTGTTATTGCGTAAACGGTATTTCAAATTATCAAAAGTAGCGTCTTTCTTAACTTTTAATTCAATCCTGTCTTTTTGATGAATTTGAATTTTAGAAAAGATATAATCCAGGTTATCATTTGTTTCGTAATCTGTAGGAGCTAAATTAATTGCTTCCACTTCAATTTTACGTTCTTTCAATTCTCTTACACGTCCTTCCAAACCGCGCTTTTCTTCCTGCAATTTGTCAAACATGATTTGTTTTTGAGAAATCTCTTTAACCAATGAACTTAAAAACTCTTCCAGCTCTTTCTTTTCAAGCGTAAGGGTTTTGATATCATCTGTTATTGAGCGGATCTGCTTTTCTAAAGCCGGTTTGCTTTCAATAAGTTTAACTTTCTCTTTAATTAATTCAATCTCATTTAAAATAACTTTTAATTTCGAATCAATTTTTTCTTTGTCAACAACGGTCTTTAAAAGTTCTTCGGTTTGTTTTTTCTCTATCTGCAAACCTTTCAATTCATCTTTCAGCTCTTTCACTGATTTGAATTCTTTCAAAGTAATGCCTTTGGTGATATCAATTTCGCCATCAAAAATTGCTAATAACTTATCAGATATCTTTTTGATCGGCTTTTTAATTTGTTTACTTGGCAAGCTGGTAACCTGCTCTGAAAGGACAGAATTTAACAATTGTTTCACATCTTCGTTATCCGAAATTTTGTGGATCAACAAATTATTATAGTTATCGATCTGATTTTCGAGAGATGCAATTTGATAATTTAACTTATCAATACGCATTTCCAATTGCTTGCTCGATAATTTTTGAATCTCAATAGTAGTAAAACGCGTTTCAATGTCCTTGCGGTCCTTATCTAAATTACGTAAAGATTCTTTTAAAAAATCAACGCTTTCATACTTATGAATTTCGTTCAAAGCAGCTTGCTTTTCAGCTAACAGATTGGTTTTGTTTTTTACATCAGCATTTTTTTCACCGATGTAAGAAGCATAATTTAATTCCTTAGGCTTTAATATCTCGTTGATCTCATTGTGAACAGCGGCAATATGTCTACCTCTTTCAATTGAAGAAATTTCTAACTCAGGGATAGCAGCAGTGTATGAACTGTTGAAAGCGGATATTAATTCACTTACTATCCTGGTTTTTGAATTATATACTTTTACCGACTCACGAAACTCAAGGAAATCAGTGCGTACCGACTTAATGCTTTTTATTTCTTCATTGATACGTAATAGATCGGTAATATCTTTTTTGTTTTTCTGAGAGAAGTTCAAGCCTTCATTCTCACGATTATCGGCAATGATCAATGACTCTTTAAGGGTTTTGTTGGTGATCAATTTAGAGTTGATCAAATAACGATACACCTTCGAAAAATTATTACTCAAACCATCTGCTTTTACAGTATCTTCCAACCAAACAACGGCATTGTTCTTAGTTCCGCGGTGATAAACCAAATTAAATACATCTGATTTAGTTGCGAATTTACTATGCACAATACCTTTTTCAAGAAGCTTTCCAATCACTTCATCAAAATTCAATAAACGTTGATGAGCACCTTCATTTTCGAAAAAATACTCTTCATCATATTCACTATCAATTTTGTAATATTCCAATTCGCCATCTGTGTTCCTTTTTACAAGGATACAGTAATAGCCCAATTTATTTATTTCGAATATTAAAAAGCTCTTGTTATGCGTTGGAAAGTAGTGATGGATGGTTTCTTTATCCCCTTTTCGCTGACCACTGAAGGACATTTTTTGCCCGTCAACAACAAACAAAAAGTTCAAAGCATAGATCAATGTACTTTTTCCAATGTTATTAGGACCAACTAATTGCATTGAATCACAATTGTCGAGTTTCATTTCGGCTTTACCGTAGCCTTTGGAGTTAATAAGAGAAATTCTTGTTAGCATCTTTTTTGAGTTTCAAAATTATTAGAGAATCAAATATAGTGAGATGCATGATTGCATTTAAGGCATACGCGGCCTGTTAATAATAAGCTATTGAAATTTAACGAGTTACATTTTTTTTTGTTGAAAAAATTAAAGTTTTTAGACTTATTAAAAAGTGCTTGATTTATTAGATTAAAATCCTTAATGTATTAAATTGATAAATGTTGATTCGATGATTTAATAGAGGGGTATTTGCATGAAGGATTGAAGTGGAAAGCCCGCAGGGCAGCGATGCTTTGTTGAACAGCCTTAAGCGATGTGGCAGACACAATAAAAAATTACCTTTTATACCAATGAAGAAATTTCAGCAGAATAACTTTCGACCAGCATAGATCCATCAGCATCTAATTCTTTAAGAGTAACCAATTTTAGCTGATTAATAAAATCGGGATTATATGGAGTTTTTACTTTAATATAATTATCGGTAAAGCCATGCATGAAACCATCTTTGTTATCGCCTTCAAACAAAACAGTGCGATTATCACCTAAATGCTGCTCATAGAAATGACGTATTTTTTTTGCAGAAAGTATCCGTAACATTTTGTTGCGTTTTTTGCGAATAGCAACAGGAACAGAATCTTTTAAATTAATAGCATCCGTATTATCACGTTCGGAATAAGTGAATACGTGCAAATAGGAAATATTAAGTTCGTTTAAAAAGTTATACGTTTCTAAAAAATCCTCATCTGTTTCGCCAGGGAAGCCAACAATCACATCCACGCCAATACAACATTGAGGCATTAATGTTTTAATTTTTGCAACACGCTCCGAATACAATTCACGCAAATAACGCCTGCGCATGGCCTTCAACATTTTATTGCTACCCGATTGTAATGGTATGTGAAAATGAGGAACAAAACGTTTTGATTGCGCTACATATTCAATAATTTCATCTTTTAATAAATTAGGTTCAATAGAAGAGATGCGAAAACGCTCTATACCTTCTACCTTATCCAATTCTTTCACCAGATCAAAAAAAGTCTCTTCTTTACGGTTGCTTGTTTTTGACTCGTTATTTCCAAAATCGCCAAGATTAACACCTGTAAGTACGATCTCTTTTACATTCTGTTTTGCAATATCATTTGCATTTTTTACAGCATTTATAACAGTATCACTGCGGCTGCTGCCGCGAGCCAATGGTATAGTGCAAAATGAACAGTTGTAATCGCAACCATCCTGCACTTTAAGGAAA
Organism: Bacteroidota bacterium; assembly: GCA_040388455.1. Classification (GTDB taxonomy): domain Bacteria; phylum Bacteroidota; class Bacteroidia; order 2-12-FULL-35-15; family 2-12-FULL-35-15; genus 2-12-FULL-35-15. Next base: position 9,207 of record JAZKBX010000286.1, on the reverse strand, counting down.
ACACGGGTACGGTCACCAAAGGAATATGAATCAACGAAAAAGTTCGCTTCTTCAATTTCGCAGCTATAAATTTC
>JAZKBX010000286.1:0-9123 GCA_040388455.1 Bacteroidota bacterium | reverse complement strand
TGCATGTCTTTAGGTGATATCGTTTGGCTTTGTTCTGCTTTTGATTTTTTAGTTAGATCATTTAAATAATTGAGCAATTTGAATTTCTCTGAAGCGCCAAGCACCAAGTCAACACCTTCAATATTAGAAATTTCTTCAGGCTTTAATTGCGCATAACATCCTACTACTACAACATAAGCTTCAGGGGAAACATTCAAGGCCGCTTTTACGATTTGTTTACATTCCTTATCAGCATTGGCTGTAACGGAACATGTGTTGATGACATATACATCAGAAGGTTCTTTAAAATCAACCTTTTGATAGCCTTGCTCTTCAAACAAACGTGCAATGGTGGATGTTTCTGAGAAGTTCAGCTTACAGCCTAATGTGTGGAATGCGACTTTTTTCATTGGGATGCAAAGTTAGTAAATTCCAATGGAATAAAAACCTGATAGTTTTGAAAGAAATTTTGTCAAGTTGGTTTTTTAAATAAAAAATTTATCCATGAAAATCATAAGTCAGACTTTTGATTTTCATGGATAAATTTTTAACAAATATATGGATATGATGATCTAAAACTTCAATAGCTCTTCATATAATTCTCTCACAGGCAGGCCCATCACATTAAAATAGGACCCTTCAATTTTCTCAACAGCAATGTAACCGATCCACTCCTGAGCACCGTAAGCACCAGCTTTATCGTATGGATTAAAATTATTGATATAATATTCTATTTCTTCCTGTGATAATTCTTTAAAATAAACATTGGTTAAAGCATAAAATGTTTTTGTCTTGTGCTTTGACTTCAAACAAACTCCGGTATATACTTCATGCTTTTTGCCGGAAAGCAATTTCAGCATCCGCACGGCATCATCAAAATTTTCAGGCTTATTGAGTACCTGGTTATCGACCCAAACAATAGTATCGGCAGTAATTACAATGGTATTATCAGTTAATTCTTCATTAAAGGCATCAGCCTTTTTCTGACATAAATAGAGCGGTATTTCCTGAGCTTTTAAATTTTCCGGAAAACTTTCATCAACATCTTTGGTGTGCACCTCAAAATCCAATCCCAATTCTTTCATCAAATACTGCCTTCGTGGAGATTTTGAAGCCAATATTAAATTGTGTTTTTTTAAATCTTTCATTCAATATTCTAAATTATAAAAAAAAATTCTTAATCAGGACAAGTAAATTTAAATTCGATATCCTTCTTATGTGGTATTGCCATTAATTCTTCTAACACCATTGGAATAGTTTGTTTTTCATAAACAATTTTATACGTTGCATTTACAATAGGCATTTCTATCCCAAGACTATCAGCTTTTTCTTTAACAGCCTTTAGAGTATAAACACCCTCCGCAACCTGACCAATATTAGTTATTGCTTCTTCAAGGCTTAAACCTTCAACAATTTTTCGGCCAATTCTAAAATTTCTACTTAGCTCTGAATTACAAGTAGCAATTAGATCACCCACTCCGGCAAGCCCTAAAAAAGTAGAAGGGTTTGCTTTAAAATAAAATGCGAACCGGCTCATTTCGCTCAAGGCCCTCGCTATCATCAGACTCTTAGCGTTTTCACCAAAACCACCTGCCTGAATGATACCTGCGCAAATAGCATATATATTTTTTAAGGCACCTGCTAACTCAACACCACATACATCTTCGTTGCCATATATTCTAATGGTTTTACCACCCAAGGCTTCCTGCACTTTTTCAATTACCTCGTTAAATCTACTTGCAATTACACTGCCTACAGGCATTCCACTTAGAATTTCAAAAGCAAAATTAGGGCCGCTCAATGCTCCAATTTTCAGACAAGGAGTTTCTTCAGCTAATAATTCTGTCATCGATTTAAAAGTGTCCTGCTCAAAGCCTTTTGTTGTAGTGATTAATATTTGGTCGCCTGTCACATATTTGCCTATTTCAGTAGCCACTTTTCTAAATGATTTACTGGGAATACTTACAAATATTAAAGAAGAATCTGCAATTGCATATTCAAGGTTAGAAGTTGCAATAATTGCTGAAGGCAAAATAACTCCGGGAGCATATCTTGAGTTTTCGTGCAGGGTATTTATTGAATTTACGATTGCTTCGTCTCTCAACCAGATCTTCACTTTCTCCTGCTTAGCAGCCAAAAGGTATGCAATAGCAGTACCAAAGGATCCACCACCAATAACTGTTACACTTTTTGATGTAGCCATAAGTTTAAATCTTTTTCGAGTCCGTATGGGGTTAATTTATTGTGATAGTAATAAAGTGTGATCAAATCGTTGCTTATCAATAAACCATTTTGTTCGTATAGCACACTTTCCCCGTGATATGAGGTTAACTGCCTTTTTGCGTGAGAAATAATTTCATCAACAGATTTTGTAGAGATCACGCTACCTAATTTCAATTCTCCGTTATCCCTTTTCTTAAACAGGATTTCTTTTAAAAAGCTTATCGTTTCTAACAATAATTCCTTATTACACTCAGCGCCAAATGTGGATACGAGTTTAAATACATTACTGAAGGGATATTTTTTTTGAAATATTTTGAACAATGCATAGGACAACAAATGGGTATCCATAACGACACTATTCTTTAAAAACGATTTTAATATTTTATTTCCTAAAATAGAAGTGTATACCCGGTCTCTTTGAAATGAAAAATCAGGAACGCCATCAACCAAAATATATTTTTCGATATCAATAGGCCTGGAATGGTTATCGATACTGATACCCTCCTCATTCACTTCATTACCGAATATATCCAAAGGCTCACCAAAACAAACAGCTATTCTGGTGTCAACTTTTACAGTTTTTTTTGCAAACGCCAATATGTTTTTGATCTTATTAGATGAATCGTTTGGCAAAATAAATTGCCGGCTTCCTTCTTCTACTAAATATTCCTCAATAAGATCACGCGCCTCAAGACATAACTCATAATTAATGGTACAAGGTACTACATAAATATTTTTCTTTTTGCCCTCTTTTGCTCCTTTTATAAAAGTGGAAAGACCGCTACCTAATAAACCCAGCTTCAATTGCTCCTCAATTTTCCCGCTTCTACTTCGTGTCCCTCCCGGATAAAAAAGGTTATGATAGCCATATTCCAGACTTATAGATGCGTAATTCTTCAAAACATCTTTGTACAGATCATTTTTTTTCTCCCTATCAACTTTATATGCCCCTAAATTGGTCATCATATAGCTAAGTATGGGATTAGTAAAGAGGTTGAGCCCGGCACCGTATATCATCGGGGGAAGGCCGGTAATAAAGGTTGAATAACCAATAACGATACTATCAAAATTGCTTTGATGAGTTGGAGTGACTATTAACGTACCAATTTTACTAAGGTGAAGGATTTTATCAAGAGGCCCTGAAATGTCAATGTTTTTATTGATCTTCTCTTTTCCTTTTTTTGAAAAGAGCTTCCAAAGAGGTTCTTTCACTAAAATAGCTTTTAACAGGTAAGGTACTATTTTGATTGCAAAGTTATAAACCTTTGGATTGTACCCACCCGCTATCTCTATTGCATAATTTTCGATTATTTCTTTTAAGATCTCTTCTTTCTCTGTTGAATTGGCAGAATAAAAACGCCTCTCCATCTCGGACCAAAACACAATTTCAGTCCTATTATGTTTTGAATTTTTCTTGTTTTTTAATCTTTTCTTTTCAAGGTAAATTGTATCATAAATGATATTGTCAATAGTAATATCCTTCGACCTTTTACAATAAGCCTTTTGCTCAGCCAAAGTCTGTTCGATCACCTGATCCGTTGCTTTTTCCTTGTCTTCCCTTCTCATTGCTTATTATTCGGTCAATTAAAAGTTTAATCCTAAATATTAAAAAAGTAATTAATTTTTGAAAAACAACAACATATTATACTCCATAAGCACCTCTAAGCTTATTTGTTTATAATCGATTGATCAAATGAAGCAAATGTTCAAATTCCACAGGTTTACTTAATACTGTGGAGTATTTAATATCGCTCATAAGCTGAAGCGTGTTTGCGTAAGAATTACCGGTGGTAAAGATGATAGGAGTTTTAATTCCTGCCTCGCGAATTTTTTTCCCAGCTTCCAATCCGCAGGTTTTATTTTTTAAACAAACATCTAAAATAATTACATCGGGTTTCATTTCTTTAACCTTATTGAAAGCTTCATCAGCATGCACAACGTTTTCAACCACAAATCCCAATTTTTCCAATTGCATCCGTAAAACTTTAGCGATCAACAATTCATCTTCAGCAATAAGTATCTTTTTATTGATTTTCATTTAACGGTAGTTGAATTAAATATTTAGGAGGCGCTTTACTCACCATTTCTATACTTCCATTTAATTGTTCAGCAAAGGTGTGAATTAGAGTTAATCCGGTTGTTTTTGAATTTTCGAAATCGATAGCATCAGGAAAATTTCCTTCAAAATCGGAATAATAGATCATTAATTTGTTTGCCAGGGTAATGATGCTGATCTCAATCTGCCCTTTACTTTTCTCATTATACGAATGTTTGAAAGAGTTTAACATAATTTCATTCATCATTAAACCAAGTGGCATAGCAGTTAATAGATTCAGATTAACTTCATCGCCTTTTAACTGTAGTAAAGTATCATTATTCATTTTTAAAAGATGAAACAGCTCTGTTAAATAATCTTTTAATTTGATGTTTTGAAATGATTCGCTTCTGTATAAAAGCTCATGGATCAAAGCCGTTGACTTTATCCGTTTTCGGCTCAGTGCAAGAGCTTCTTTAACTTCAGCATTATTAATATTCATTTCCTGCAATTGTAACAAACTGGAAACCATTGCAAGGTTATTTTTGATCCGGTGATGAATTTCGGCTAACAATACTTCCTTTTCATTTAGGGCGCTTTTTATTTTTTGTTCACTTTTTACACGCTCTGTGATGTCTTTTGAAAATATATTAATGCCAATAATTTTTTTATCCACATCATAGATAGGATTATAACTTGTTTCATTGTAGACTTCGTAACCATTAAGGGTTTGAAAACTTTCGATATCACAATAAATTTCACCTTTTTCAACTCTTTTATAAATTGCTTTTAAGTGTTGGTGCTTAGCCGGATCAACAAATTGCAAAACGGGCATACCGGCTTGCATTTCAATACCATAACCTTTTTTTACCATGGTAGCGAACATGGAGTTAAATTCCATTAAATTATAATCACAATCAATTGAACAAATGATGTCGTTTGTATTATTAATAATGGCTTTTATCCTTTCACTCTTATTGATATTTTCAAGTTCAGTGCGTTTACTTTCGGTAATGTTTTCAGCTAAAAACATTAAACGGCCGCTTGAATCTTCCAGACCAGATACCATAGAAATATATACACGGTACCACAATTTCCCTTTTGGATCATCAGCCGGAGTGATCTCTAAATCCAACATATTTGGTTTACCTGAATCCTTTACGTCCTGTATTTTTTGTTTAAAAATTACGATATATTCGGGCCAAACATAATTAAAAATCTCTTTTCCTATGAGGCTTTCGAAGGGCTTACCTGATGGCAGTCTGTTGATATATTTTATGCGAAAATTTTCAGAGTCTGCAATGCATAAAACATGGGGGATGGTCTCTGCCAAACTTTTAAAATAAGCTTCACCGAGGGGGCTATTTATCAGGGTCTTGAAGTTATCGTATTTGTTCTCAGACATCCTTTTGGGCTTAATCAATTTTATAAAAAAATCAACAATTTGAAAAAATCTTTAACTGTACAATCACAAAGCAATTAGCTGAACTATTTTTGAAAAAAATCACCTTTGTTTTCGAAATTAATGCAATTTCATTAAGTAAGATCGTTAACCGGTCAATCGAAATCAAATTACTTTCCGATACAAAAGCGTGAAAAAATATTGGCAAGCAGATCATCTGATGAGATTTCCCCTGTTATAGTTCCTAAATAATGCAATGCCTGACGAATGTCCATTGCCAGGAAATCACCTGTAACGTTAAGATTCAAGCCTTCCAACACTTTTATCAGTGCTGTGTTGGTATGGCGTAGCGCTTCCACGTGGCGGGAATTGGTAACAATTGTTTCAGTAATATTTACAATACGACTATCAAATAAATCGACCAGGTGCTTTTTAAATTCATCAATATGAGTCCGTTCTTTGGCCGATATAAAAAGCATATCCGGAAACTCATTAAACTCCCGTTTGATGTATTCAAGATCTTCTTTATCAATTTTATTAGCAACCAATACCAACTGTGAGTTGTGTAAATGCGGTTGAAGGTCTTCAACAATCAATTTTAATTCAGACGAAGTAATTTCGTGGGCATCAAATAAGTAAATGGCAATTGAAGATAATTTAATTTGTTCAAATGTTTTCTCAACACCAATAGATTCAATAATATCATTTGTTTCCCGAATTCCAGCCGTATCAATTATACGGAAAAGCACCCCATCAATATTTAGTTCATCTTCAATCACATCCCTTGTAGTGCCGGGAATTTCCGAAACAATAGCTCTGTCTTCTTCAAGCAAAACATTTAAAAGAGTTGATTTCCCAGCATTAGGTTTCCCAACGATAGCAACAGGTATCCCATTTTTAATTACGTTTCCAACCTCAAAAGAATCGATCAATCGTTGAACTATTCGTTGAATACTACTCACCAATTTTTTCAGATCAGTTCGGTCAGCAAATTCTACATCCTCCTCACTAAAATCAAGTTCCAACTCAATAAGTGAAGCAAAGTCAATGAGATTTTGCCTTAGCAATTTTATTTTGCTTGAAAAGCCGCCTCTCATTTGCTGCATCGCAATCTGATGGGAGGAAGCGGAATTAGAAGAAATAAGATCGGCAACCGCTTCCGCCTGAGACAGATCTAATTTTCCGTTCAAAAAAGCACGTAGGGTAAACTCACCATGATTTGCCATTCGGGCCCCATGCTTAATAAAAAGCTGAATGATCTGCTGTTGAATGAATTTAGAGCCATGGCAGGATATTTCTACCGTATTTTCACTTGTATAGGAATGAGGGGTTTTAAAAAGACTTACCAGCACTTCATCAATAATTACTTCACCATCGTGAATAACACCAAAATGGATGGTATGAGATTTCTGCTTGTTTAAGTCCTTTTTTTTGAGACTTTTAGTCCCGAAAACAGAATTACAAATATCGATAGCCTTATCACCTGAAAGCCGGATCACACCAATAGCACCGATCCCCTGAGGTGTAGCAAGAGCTACAATTGTGTCGTTAATTATAAGTGAAGTATTCAATTTTAAATGAGCTTACAATGTTTGTTACTATATCCTTGTTCAGTAAAAATTGAAATATGCATTTTTATAAGTTATAATAATACAAAAAAATTGAAACACGAAAGCAAAGAAATGCTGAAAAATTATTAAAAATCTTAAAATGCTTTGTAATACCCACTTAAAACTTTACTTTAGCAAACTCAAAAAAACAGGTATCATTAAATTATTTAATCAAAAAATTCTAAAATTCAACAATTCCAAATATGAGTGTATTAGTAAATAAACAATCAAGAGTAATTGTACAAGGTTTCACGGGTACTGAAGGCACATTTCATGCTGGCCAAATGATAGAATACGGCACCAACGTTGTTGGTGGAGTTACGCCAGGCAAAGGAGGAGCGCAGCATTTGGAGCGACCGATATTTAATACTGTGAAAGAAGCGGTAGATAAAGCAGGAGCAGATGTTTCTATAATTTTTGTACCACCGGCTTTTGCTGCTGATGCAATTATGGAAGCCGCTGAAGCTGGAATTAAAGTGATCATTTGTATTACAGAAGGCATTCCTATCAGGGATATGATTGCTGTTAAGGAATATTTAAAGGGAAGAGATTGTCGTTTAATCGGACCTAACTGTCCAGGTGTTATTTCGGCTGAAGAAGCAAAAGTAGGTATTATGCCCGGCTTTGTTTTTAAAAAAGGCACAATAGGTATTGTTTCTAAATCAGGAACATTAACATATGAAGCATCTGACCAAACTGTGAAAGCTGGCTTGGGAATTACAACTGCTATAGGTATTGGTGGCGATCCAATAATTGGAACTACTACAAAAGAGGCCGTTGAATTATTAATGAACGATTCTGAAACGCAAGGAATTATAATGATCGGAGAAATTGGCGGAAACCTGGAAGCAGATGCTGCACGCTGGATCAAAGCTGATGGTAACCGTAAACCGGTGGTTGGATTTATTGCAGGAGAAACTGCACCAAAAGGCCGTACTATGGGACATGCCGGTGCTATTGTTGGTGGTGATGATGATACAGCTGAAGCAAAAAAGAAAATTTTACGTGCTTGCGGAATCATTGTTGTTGACTCACCTGCTGATATCGGAACAGCAATGGCAAAAGCAATTGCAGATGAAACAAGAAAAGAAAGCCCACATCATCACGCAAACAGAGTAGATTAATAAAAATCTCTTGTACTTTGCTACGTACCAAAAAAATTTACATTTTTTAACAATAATTTAAAGGCTGTGTAAGAAAATACACAGCCTTTTATATACTATTTCGTTGGCTTTTACTTTATCTTTGATAAGCCATAAAATAGTTTAAAACTGAAAAATCAATTAAAATATTATGAAATTACTAGAAGGTAAAACTGCTTTAATTACAGGTGCTTCACGAGGTATTGGACGTGGCATTGCTATGAAATTTGCTGAACATGGTGCTAATATTGCTTTCACCTATTTATCATCCATCGAAAAAGGACTGGCACTTGAAAAAGAGCTGGAGGCTTTTGGTATAAAAGCAAAAGGTTATCAATCGGATGCTGCTGATTTTAAAGCCGCTGAAGAACTGGTAAATGCTGTAATTTCTGATTTTGGTACTGTTGATGTTTTAGTGAACAATGCAGGTATTACCAGGGATACATTACTGATGCGTATGAGTGAACAACAATGGGATGAAGTAATGAATGCCAATTTAAAATCAGTATTTAATTTGACTAAGGCCATTACAAAACCAATGTTAAAGCAGCGTAAAGGTTCTATCATTAATATGAGTTCGGTAGTTGGGATAAAAGGTAATGCAGGACAATCAAATTACGCAGCATCAAAAGCCGGTATTATTGGTTTCACAAAATCTATTGCATTGGAGTTAGGTTCCCGCAATATTCGCAGTAATGCAATTGCTCCCGGTTTTATTGAAACGGAAATGAC
>JAZKBX010000285.1:29863-41652 GCA_040388455.1 Bacteroidota bacterium | reverse complement strand
TTAAAGGACTTACCTAGTGGAGATTATTTTAATAGAATAGATTTGCATGTCAAGAATATACCCGCCAGATTTGAAACTTGGAGAGCTGAAGAAATAAAAGCAGGAAAAGATGAAGCAACATTGGGGACAATGCCTTTAAGTGAATTGTTAAACCCGAAAAAATTATTAATTAGTATTTCCGAAAAAGCACTTCGTTACGATCTTACAGTTCCGTTCGCACGTTATGTTGTGCAACACCAGCACGAAATCACCTTCCCGTTCAAACGTTATCAAATTCAACCAGTTTGGCGTGCCGACAGACCACAAAAAGGACGTTACCGTGAATTTTATCAATGTGATGCTGATGTGATCGGAAGTAATTCATTGGTAAACGAAGTAGAATTAGTACAGCTAATTGATGATGTGTTTTCTAAATTAAATGTTCCCGTTCTGATCAAAATTAATAACAGAAAAATATTAAGCGGTATTGCAGAAATAATTGGAGAAAAAGATAAAATTATAACGATAACCGTTGCCATAGATAAATTGGATAAGATCGGTGTGGATGGCGTAAATAAAGAATTACAAGAGAACGGTGTTACTGATAGTGCTATAGAAAAACTTCAACCTTTAATTTCTTTCCAGGGAAGTACTTTGGAAAAACTTAATTTCCTTAAACAGCTTTTAGGGAATTCTGAAATTGGCTTAAAAGGTATTGAAGAAGTAGAATATATTTTCAAAACGGTGGATAGTTTAGGACTGAATACTGCAAAAACCGAATTGGATATTACTCTTGCACGTGGCTTAAACTATTACACCGGTGCTATCTTTGAAGTAAAATCGAATGCAGGAACATTTACCAGCAGTATTTGTGGTGGTGGAAGATATGATGATTTAACAGGTATTTTCGGTTTACCGAATATGTCGGGAGTAGGTATTTCATTTGGGGCAGACAGGATCTATGATGTATTGAACGAATTAAATTCATTTCCTGAATCGGTTGCTGCTTCTACTAAATTATTATTTGTAACATTTGGTGAAGCTGAACAAAATTATTGTCTTCCTTTATTAGCGCAAGCTCGTAAAGCAGGTATTAATTCGGAAATATACCCGGATGCAGGTGCAAAAATGAAAAAACAAATGGGATATGCGGATGATAAAAAAATCCCTTTTGTGGTAATAGTTGGAAGTGATGAAATGCTAAATGGCCTGCTAACGTTAAAGAACATGACAACTGGGGAGCAAGCGAAAATCACAATTGATTCAATAATTGAAGACTTAAAATAAAAATTCACCACTAAGGCACTAAGACCACTAAGGTTCACAAAGACTTAGTGTTTCTTAGTGGTCTTAGTGCCTCAGTGGTAAAACAAAACACATGCATCACATTACAACATCAAAATTAGATTTCGATATCATTTCAGAGATCATTTCTAAAAATAAAAAACTTGTTTTATCAGATGAAGCAAAAACAAATATTGTGCGTTGCCGCGAATATCTTGATAAAAAAATGGCTTCACAAAAAGAACCTATTTATGGTATCAATACCGGCTTTGGTTCTTTGTGCGATATCGTTATTCCAAATCAGGACCTGGAAAAACTTCAGCAAAACCTGGTAATGTCGCATGCTTGCGGTACAGGAGATGAAGTGCCTTCAGAGGTTGTGAAGTTGATGTTGTTATTAAAAATTCAGGCATTCTCTTATGGTAAATCAGGTGTTCAATTAAAAACAGTTGAACGCTTGGTCGATTTTTTCAATCATGATATTTTACCGGTAGTATATCAACTGGGCTCCCTAGGTGCTTCAGGTGACCTATCTCCGCTTGCACACATGAGCTTACCATTATTGGGATTAGGTGAAGTTGTTTATCAGGGTAAAAAACAAGGTGCAGCTGCTGTACTGAAACAATTGAATTTACAACCAATTCAACTAAAATCAAAAGAAGGGCTTGCGCTATTGAATGGCACACAATTTATGAGTGCATACGGTGTGTGGTGTTTATTAAATACAAAAAAAATAAGCATTGCCGCTGATGTGATAGGTGCAATTTCATTGGATGCTTTTGATGGTAGAATGGACCCGTTTAAATTACATATCCATACTATACGCCCTCATAAAGGACAATTGCAAGCTGCTACTAATATGCTTAAATTATTAGAAGGCAGCGAAATTATCAAACGTAAAAAAGAACACGTACAGGACCCCTATTCATTCCGCTGTATCCCACAGGTACATGGTGCTTCGAAAGATGCAATTGCTTACGCTGAGAATGTTTTTTTAATTGAAATAAATTCTGTTACTGATAATCCAACTGTTTTTCCGGATGAAGATGAAATAATATCAGGTGGTAATTTTCACGGCCAACCACTTGCATTAGCGTTGGATTTTTTAGCAATAGCATTAGCAGAATTAGGAAGTATCTCTGAAAGACGCACGTATCAGTTAATTTCAGGGACACGTGGTTTACCATCTTTCTTGGTTGCAAAACCCGGATTGAATTCAGGATTTATGATACCGCAATATACCGCAGCAAGCATTGTGAGTCAAAACAAACAATTGTGTTCTCCCGCTTCTATTGATTCTATTGTTAGTTCAAATGGACAAGAAGACCATGTTTCAATGGGTGCAAATGCAGCAACAAAATGTTATAAAGTAGTTGAAAATTTACAACGGATACTCGCTATTGAATTGCTGAATGCATCACAAGCATTGGAATTCAGAAGACCATTAAAATCATCACCAATTATTGAAAAGATAATTTCTGATTATCGCAAACATATTCCATTTATAGATGCTGATAAAATCATGTACACAGAGATTGAAAAAAGCGTGCAATTTTTGAAACAGTCAAACTTTGATATTTAATTCTTTAAATAAAAATGAAAAAATACATTCCATTTTTATTCTTCTTACTTACCAAAGTGACATTTGCTTGCGAATGCCCTCCAATTAAACCTATTTCAAAGGACCTATTCAATACTTATGATGCAATTTTTACCGGGCGGGTAGATTCTGTTTCTGCTTGTTTAACCGATGGAAAAAGCAAGGCATATTTTTTTATCAATGAGCTATACAAAGGAAATCTTAATCAGCACCAGGAAGTTGTTTTCGAATGTTCATCAGAATGTATGATGAGTTTTTCAAAAGAAGAAGAATGGCTGATGTATGCCACCTATTCACGATTTGATATGCTAGTTGTAAATTTATGTGGACATAGTCGAAAATTTTTTAATGATCCATCTCAGGACTATTATCAAATGGCGGCACAACGCAGCTTTGAAGAAGAAAAACAATTTTTAAAATCTACACTTGGCGTACATTCAGCAGTACAAAATGATGAATTATCTCAGCAACAAAGCGATTTTAAATCACGTAACGAACAGCCAAGTGGTAGCAATAAATTATTACTTCTGTTAATTTCGTTTAGTGTAATGGCCATTGTTTATTTTGTAACAAGAAAAAAAAAGAAAAAAAATGACAAATAAATTCAAAGCTCACCCCTGGCATGGTATTACCATTGGAGCAAATGCTCCGGCAATGGTAACTGCTTTTATTGAAATTGTTCCAACAGATACTGTTAAATACGAAATTGATAAAGAAAGTGGCCACCTAAAGATCGACCGTCCACAAAAATTTTCTAATGTTGTGCCGACCTTATATGGCTTTATTCCACAAACATATTGTGATATAAAAATAGCCGAATACGCAGCCGTGAAAACAGGGAGGGTAATACTAAAAGGTGATGGAGACCCTTTGGATATATGCGTTTTGAGCGAACGCTCCATCATACATGGTGATATTATGTTACAGGCTATTCCAATTGGTGGGTTACGCCTTATTGATAAAGGTGAAGCAGATGATAAAATCATTGCGATAATGAAAGATGATGAAGTATATGAAAGCTGGAAAGATATTACCGATTGTACCGAAGCAGTTATAAACCGATTGAAACATTATTTTTTAACGTATAAAAATATACCGGGCTTAGAAAAACCTACCTGTGAGATCACTCATGTTTATGGAAGAGAGGAAGCTTATGAAGTGATTAAAAGAAGTATGGAAGACTATAAGAATAAATTTTTGTAATTTAAGAGACCGGTATGAAAAGTTTTTTTGTGGATGTTGTCTGACGGATTGAAATATAAATAATAAAAAATGCTAAATATATATTGCATATCCGGAATGGGAGTTGATGAGCGAATGTTCAGAAACCTGGAATTGAATAATTGTACAATTCATCATATTAAATGGCAAACACCATTCAAAAATGAATCGCTTCCGGAATATGCTTTGCGTTTGGCAGAACTGATTGATACAACGCAACCATTTGCATTGATAGGTGTTTCGTTCGGAGGGATGTGCTGTATAGAAATTGCAAAGAAATTAAATCCGGTAAAAACATTTTTAGTTTCAAGCAGCAAAACAAGAGCAGAGGTACCGCAAAAAATTAAAATGTGGTCACGCATTCCTTTGTATAAAAAGTTAAATGATTCTGTTTATAGAAATGTGGCATTACTGGTAAAAAATCTTTTTGGAGTTACCAGTAAAGAGCAGGGAGAACGATTTGAACAAATGTTAAACACCGCTCCCGAAAATTATTTTAAAGGTGCTATACATTGTATCCTGACATGGAAAAATCAGGAGATACCTGAAAATATTATTCATATTCATGGTACAGCAGACCAGGTATTACCCCATAAAAAAATTGTGAATTGTAATTATTCAATTAAGGATGGATCTCATTTTATGATCGTGAATAGAGCTGAAGAGATAAATAAGATAATTAATGAGGAGTTGGGAAACAGATAATTCTAAAAATCGAATAAATCTCTGACTTTGACATTTTTAAGCTTCGGCAATTGAGTGACATTTGCTAATAGCAAATACAATTTGCCCTGAAAGGGCTTTATACACTAACACAGGGCATCGCCCTGTGAAAACAAACTACCCAAAAATCCTATTACCCTGTAAGGGTAAAATATATCAATCCCAAACATAGCGTTCATCGTAATCCACTTTATACTTTTTTAAAAATGGATCACATTTTATGATCGTGAATAGAGCTGAGGAGATAAATAAGATAATTAATGCGGAGTTGGGAAACAGATAATTCTAAAATCGAATAAATCTCTGACTTTGACATTTTTAAGTTTCGGCAATTGAATGACATTTGCTAAACAGAAATGCAGATTTGCCCTGAAAGGGCTTTATACACTAACACAGGGCATCGCCCTGTGAAAACAAACTACCCAAAAATCCTATTACCCTGTAAGGGTAAAATATATCAATCCCAAACATAGCGTTCATCGTAATCCACTTTATACTTTTTTAAAAATGCGCGGTATTCATCCTGAAATGAAACTTTCTTGTGGTGCTCTTCCTGGTTTTCGATATACCTCACTACTATATCAATTTCACTGGGGTTCACAGAAAATGCACCGTATCCATCCTGCCAATGAAAACCTGCAAATTCTTCTCCTTTTGTTTTAATCCATTTTGAAGAATTTTTCTTTACTTCTTCAAGGAGCTTCATTACTGTTATTTTTTTTGATAGCAAACACAGGATGTGGATATGATCAGTATACCCGCCTATTTTTATAGGGAAACATTCTAAATTTTTACATATTCCACCTAAGTAACTATATAATTCAGGTTGTACCGCCTTATGTAATACTGACTCCCTGTATTTCGTAGTAAAAACCAAATGGGTATATATTTTTGTTAGTGATTGAGACATGGTTTTATTTCGCCCTTTCAGGGCTAATTTTTTGTTTATTGTTTTTTACGTAGGGCGATGCCCTACGTTGGTATATATAGCCCTTTCAGGGCAAAGTGAAATTTAATGTAGTTAATACCTATTTAAAAACATAGGGCAAATAAAATTTCATGCAATTAATATCTATTAAATTTTTCAACTTTTAATATTACCACATCAAAATTAAACTAGCAATAAAACCAATTACTTCTTAACCACATTTTCACCACCCATCAATACATATTGTATGATATTAGCTCCCATTTTCAGGGCTTTTTGATGTGTTTCAGGCGAGTCCTTATGTACTTCAAAACTTTCCCAGCCATCACCAAGATCGCACTCGTAATCGTAGAAACAAACTAATCGTCCCTGGTAAATTAATCCGAAACCTTGTGGTGATTTGCTTTCGTGTTCATGTACTTTTGGCAGGCCATTTGGAAAATCAAATTTTTGATGGTAAATAGGATGAGAGAATGGAAGCTCAACAAAATCCAATTCAGGAAAAACTTTTTTCATTTGAATGCGAATGAATTTATCCATTCCGTAATTATCCGATAAGTGAACAAAACCACCACCAATTAAGTAGTTGCGCAGATTCTCTGTTTCCTGAGCATTAAAAACCACATTTCCGTGTCCGGTAAGGTGAACAAAAGGATAATTAAAAATATCGGGGTTGCCAACTTCAACAATGGCTTGCTCCGGATTAATATTGGTTTTCAAATTACTGTTACAAAATTGGATCAAATTTGGCAAAGATGTTTCCAGATTAGCGTACCAGTCTCCACCTCCACTGTATTTCAGCAAGGCTATTTGATAGGTAGGAGCCGGGCTGAAAGCAGTGCAGCTTAACACAATTAAAAAAAGAAATATCGTTTTTTTTATCATAATAATTTTCTCCAAAACTCTTTCATTTTCAATAAATACAAGGGCACAATTTTCAATTAGCAATAGTAATTCGTTTTAATCCCCCTAGCCCCCTTTTCAAGGGGGAATTGTTTCCCATATTAATTCGAGTAAAGTATAATTAAAACAATAACTAATAAAAAACTTAAGCTATATACCGTTCTTTAGCGCCTTTGAAAGATAAATACATTTCATTAAAACGATCCATTATTTTTTCCATAAATGCCTCATCCACTAATTTTTGTATTCCTTCAATACCATTTACTTCAGTGTGAGAGAGTTTGAATATTTGTTCCATCGGACCGGCTTCAAATTTCACCTGATATTTATCATTCATTGAAAAAATAGAAATAGTAATTTTAGGATGTGCTATTGTACCGATAATACGCATTAATTTCTTTTTTGAATTGTTATATTATTCTTAAAGGTAGTTATCAAAAAACTATTTTTCAATCTTAAAAGGTCCGCTGTTAAATAAACCGGTCCTGTCATCACCTTCTTTACGGATCTTCGCTTGTATTTTATGCGCCAGGTCGGCATAATGTTTCAAATTATTTTTGATCAGAAAAACATGGGCATTTTCATCCCCGTTGATATAATTTGACATTGCAGCCCAAAAAAATTCTTTTTTATCCATTAATAATTTCAATGCTTTTTTGTCGTCCCAGATAGAATTAACAAAAGCAGCAAGAACAAAGTGTTTATTGATCAACAAATATTCAAATGCTTTTGGATAGCGACTTACAGCATCTTTTAGCTGAACAAGTTCTTCATAGTTACTTTCCTGCAACCATAATTTTGCACGCGTATCGCCTTCCATCCAGGCACCTGCTTTTTCTATTGCTTCCTTTGGGTATAACATTTAATTAGTATAAAAATCTTTAAACAAAGTTACGAATAAAAGTAGGCAATTTTACCAATTGCCTCCACTTCCGGCCCCTCCAAAACTTCCTCCACCAAAGCCTCCAAAACCTCCTCCGCCACCTGAAAAGCCTCCTCCGATTCCAATTCCGCTTAATCCTCCTGAATACCTGCTTCCTGAATTTTTAATAAGTACATCAGCTAATCCGCAGTAAACTAAAAAATCATTTTTAATCAGCCATTGATATGCTTCTTCAAATCCATTTACTGCGCTAACAGTGGCAGCCCATTCACGATCGGTATCTTTCATCAATAAATCAAAAGCTTTATCTTCATTTTGTAAAGCAGCCAAAAAATTAACAATAGTTGGGTATTTACTTTTATTTTGTTTAAGAAATTCCACCGCTGATTGATTACCATCATTCAGAAAATCTGATAAGGCTGCAAGCTCACGAAACCTATTATCCATAAGCCATTTACAGGCTCCTTTATCATTATTAAGTGAATTTATGAGTGCTTTGATTGCCGTTTCAGGATATTCCATTATTTTTTGATTTTATTCTTTTTCGGTTTAGGAATCTTACCGATACGTTTGTCGTTTTTCAAAATAAGATCACAAACCTGATTCACACTTGATTCAAAATCATCAGCATCCATTGGCAATACCTGCCATCCGCTTTCACCGGTACCAAATATTTTTATGGAACGCATTGGAGGAAAATCTTTTTTTAAACTTGCATGATGTTCAGGTGTTGTAGCAATCCAAACCCCACTATCCTCATCTTTCTTATCACGAAGTATCAATACAATTTTGTTGCCAACATAAATAGCATACGCGCCAAACATAGCTTTTATTGTGGGGGCAAGTGCAAATAAATTTTCAATCACAAAATTAAACGGCACCGGCTTTTGGACTTTTTTCATTTGCTCAATTTACAAACATTTAAAATAATCAAAAGGTTCCTTGCAATCGATACAGCGGTATAGTGCTTTACAGGCTGTAGAACCAAATTGCGAGATCATTTCGGTGTTTTTTGATCCGCATTGCGGACATTTTAATTCGCGTGCCTTTCCCATCAATACCCCTTTATCAATAGTACTATGGTCGGGAGGTGCTATTCCATAAGCACGTAGTTTTTCTTTGGCAATATCACTGATCCAATCGGTTGTCCAGGCGGGAGAATAAACCAAATCTATTTTTACATTACTAATTCCAATTTCATTGAGTTTGATCCTAATATCATCTTCAATTACTTTCATTGCCGGACAGCCGCTATAAGTGGGTGTAATTATTACGGTACATAAGCTTCCATCCCACTGTACATCACGTAATATTCCTAATTCAATAATATTTATGACTGGAATTTCCGGATCTGGAATTTCGGAAAGAAGAGAGAATAGTTGTTCTTTTGTATATGTTGAAGTATTCATATTATCTTAGTTTCAACACAGAGTTCACAGAGTTTTTTATGAGTTTCACAGAGAAAAAAAACTCTGTGTAGCTCTTTCTTCCTCTGTGTGCTCTGTGTTAAAAAATTACCATTTAGATCCCGGGTAAGATCTTGGGATATATTGCATTTCGGCTAACAAAAAGCCTAAATGTTCGCTATGTTTGCCTTCACGGCTGCCTTTTTGTTTAATATTAGTTACAGGGATCTGTAACGTAGCTTCTGTGATCACTTCATTCACTCGTTTTTCCCAAGCCGCTTTTACTTTATCCAAATCTGCCGCAATTCCTTCATTGATCAATAATCCATCTACTTCATCCATATCAAACAGTTCGGAAGTGAACATCCACAACTCATTTAATGCAGTTTGTAATCGTTGATGGCTTTCTTCTGTGCCATCACCCAAACGGAGCATCCACTGGGTGGTATGTCGCAAATGATAGGTAATTTCTTTATGCGATTTAACTGCTATTGCAGCAATGGTTTCATCTTTGCTGTTTTTCAACTCTTCATACAAAAAGAAAGTATAGGTATCATATAAAAACTGACGCGCAATAGTAGCAGCATAATCGCCATTAGGCTGTTCTGTTAATAGTAGGTTCCGGTATTCACGTTCACCACGCAAATAAGCCAGATCATCCTCCGTACGCCCCTTCCCTTCAACCTGGGCTGCATAACCTAAAAGTGATGTTGCATTACCAACAAAATCCAATGCGATATTTATTAATGCAATATCTTCTTCTAAAATCGGACCATGTCCACACCATTCGGAAAGACGATGACCTATTATAAGACTGCTATCACCAAGGCGAAGCAGGTATTCGAATTTTGCTTGTTGTAGATTCATTTGTAATTTAATGTAATTTTAAATTTGATTTGGGCGTTCCTTTCTTAAAAAAGAAAGGGCGGGCTTTACGCTTCAATCTTTTCTAAACAGAAAAGGATTTACGCTGCAATCCCTAACGCAGCATTGAAATCATTTACAAATATTTAACTCCTTCCGGAATTTTATAAAATGTTGGATGACGGTATGGTTTATCATTTGAAGGTTCAAAAAATGCACCTTGATCTTCGGGGCTTGATGCCGATATTTCAACTGCTGGAACTACCCAAATGCTGATACCTTCACTTCTGCGCGTATAAACATCACGTGCATTTTGAATTGCCATTTCGGCATCGGGAGCATGAACGCTACCTACGTGTTTGTGGGGTATTCCGGGATTACCTTGTACAAATACTTCCCATAAAGGCCATTGTGAATCACTCATATTTAATTTTGTTGTTGGTTGTTAGTTGTTGGTTGTTAGTTGTCAGATAATAGATGTTATTGCCTCATAAATGATGATTACCAACAACTATCAACTAACCTAAGCTACTAATTTTTCTTTTGCTTGCTTTGCTGCGTAAGCTGTTGCTGCTTCCCGCACCCAAGCACCATTTTTATCCGCTTCAACTCGATCTTTTATTCGTTTTGCATTACAAGGGCCATTCCCTTTAATAACGTCAAAAAACTCTTCCCAGTTGATCGGCCCATGCTCATAATGACCTGTTACTTCATTAAATTTCAAATCAGCATCAGGAACTTTTAAACCAATAAATTCAGCTTGAGGAACAGTGCGGTCAATAAAACGCTGACGGATAGCATCGTTACTTTCCATCTTCACCTTCCAGCGCATTAATTGATCAGAATTTGGGGATTTATCATCACTAGGTCCTAACATCATAATAGAAGGCCACCACCAGCGGTTAAACGCATCCTGTGCCATCTCTTTTTGTTCGGGTGTTCCTTGTGCCAGGTTCATCATTATTTCATAACCCTGACGATTGTGAAAACTTTCTTCCTTACAAATTCTCACCATTGCACGGGAATATGGTCCATAGGAACCTCGTGCTAATGCTGTTTGATTCATAATGGCTGCGCCATCCACTAACCAGCCAATGGCACCAATATCAGCCCATGTAAGGGTTGGGTAATTGAATATACTTGAATATTTTGCTTTTCCGGAATGTAATTGTTCTAATAATTCGGAACGGTCAATGCCTAATGTTTCTGTGGCACTGTATAGATATAAACCATGTCCGGCTTCATCCTGAACCTTTGCTAATAAAATTGCTTTTCTGCGTAAGCTCGGAGCACGGGTGATCCAATTCCCCTCAGGCAACATCCCTACAATTTCGGAATGTGCATGCTGACTCATCATTCTGATCAATTGTTTACGGTACGCTTCCGGCATCCAATCTTTGGGTTCTATTTTCAGCCCAGCTTCGATTTTTGCCTCAAATTGCTCTAATTGTTTTTTATCGTCCATTGTTGTGAATTATCTGATGCAATATTACTAATACCTAGCTATAAAATTATGATTTTTATCAGTAATAACCAAGTATCTGTTAATTTTATGTTTAGAATGGTTTTTGGTTTTGTTGGTGGCTCTTTTTGATGGATGATAAAGATTACTAACGGCCAAATATGCGATGCCGTGCGTTAGGCTTTTTAGCGTTTTGGCAAAAGTATTGCATATTTTGTTTGGTGGCTGCGCTACTTTCAGTCTGTAATTATCAATTTATCTGTCATTATTAATTTGTTGTTTCGTATCAGGCGAATATAATATAGTCCACTTGGAAAATTGTCACGGTACAAAGTAAATGTCTGCCCACTTATATTTTTTATTTGCTTTACTTGCTGTCCGAATGAATTGTAAACAGTTAGGATTGCATTTTTAAAAATGTCATTTGTCGTAAGAGTTGTTGAAAAGGAAAAGGGATTTGGAAAAACAAATAATTTATTTTCACTTTTTGTTGGTTCAGTCACAGATGTTGTTAATTGGCAATGAGTGGTCGTTCC
>JAZKBX010000285.1:17635-29853 GCA_040388455.1 Bacteroidota bacterium | reverse complement strand
ATTGCCTACTGAAAAACATACAAGATTAGAACCATATTCAAAACCTCCTTCCGAAGTCATTCCTACGCCAACAATATAAGTTCCCGAACATTGCAAAGAAGAGTTTTGTAAATTATATAATTTATGAAATTTAGTTCCTATCTGTGCAGAATCAATACTCTCAATTACCATTGGGCAAGAAAGTATCATTGAGTCGCCTACTATTAAATGCTGGCTTACAGAGATGTCTTGTTCAACTCCATTTAAATTTACGAAATATATTTTTTCATTTGGAATATCTTGTCTAATTCCACCACTATAACTCCAGTTAAGTGAACCTGGTGCTTGAAATACCTTTGTATAAGATTTCGAATTTATTAAAGTATCGCCTAACCATTTTGTGAAACTCCAAGTACTATTACCGGGAGGGGGGCCCTGACTTATAAAAAACCAAACTGCACTGTCACTTGGGAATGGCTGATAAACATTTGTCTGTGCGTATGTGACATTCAAGATCAGTAATAGAGTTGTTAGAACTAATAATTGTTTTTTCATTCTCATCTGTCTTTATTTTTTAATAGCATTTGCCACCAACACTTTTATAAACGCAATATTTGCATATATTTCCGGATTAGCAAACCCACCAAACCTTTAATTTTTCGCAGCTATATTGCCCAAATGACAGTAAAAAAACAAACATTACAACCCCTTATCGTAATTCACAACCACATTAGGTGTTGTAGGGCGGCTTTGACAGGTAAGAATATACCCTTGTTTTACTTCAGAAGCAGATAATGCATAATTAACAGCCATCTCCACTTTACCACCTTCCAATAAAGCACGGCAAGTACAGCAAGAGCCACCCTGACAAGCATAAGGCGCATCTATTCCAATCCGTAAAGCAGCTTCCAGAATTGTTTCATTATCCTCTAAGGTAACAGTATGTTGATCGCCATCCATAATAATTGTTGCTGTGGTGCCAACAATTGAAGGCGTGATCTTTTTGGAATCATCAGCAACTACTGGAGCAGAAAAATATTCGATATGAACTCTTGTTTCATCGGTTTTCAATTCCTTCAAAGCCGCTACTACATTGTCCATCATTGGGCCGGGACCGCAAATAAAATATTCATTATCGGTGGTAGAAGACACAAAATTTTTAATGAGTTCAATATTTTTTTCTTTTGTCATTAAGCCTTGAAGCACTGAAGAGTGGCCAGCAGGAGCATTACAAAGGATATGATACACTTTTAATCTTTCTGGATTATTAGCAGCAATTGTATCAATTTGTTTTTTGAAAATGGTAGAAGCTTCATCGTTGTTACCATAAAACAAGGTAACAGTACTGTTGGGTTCCAGTTTTAATGCTGTTTTTAAGATGGAAAGCATGGGTGTGATACCGCTACCTCCTGCAAAAAGAACATAATTTTTTTTGTGAGCAGGATTCAGTTCTGTATAGAAATTACCCATTGGAATCATTACTTCCATGGAATCACCTACTTTAATTTTATCATTAATAAAGGTTGACATTCTGCCATCTTTTACTTTTTTTATAGCAACTCTCAACTCATTTTCTTCAACAGGACTGCTACAAATGGAGTACGAACGTCTTAACTCTTCACCATTTACAAAAAACTTTAAAGTAAGGTATTGCCCTTGCTTGTATATATATTCTTGTTTTAAATTATCAGGCACTTCAAATGCAACAGAAACCGCATCAGCTGTTTCGCGCACAATATCAATTATTTTTAACGTATGAAATTTCGACATGTTCTGGTTTTAAATTTAATGCGCGAATTTACGATTAATATTCAAAAAAAATTGATGCCAATTCACAGATTAAAGTAAAATACCTGATTTCGATTGTTAATTTTGACTAAAGTCCGTAAACGCAGAAGATTTAAATCAAAAGCCTCAAGACCTTCAATTAATTGCAGGATGTTTTTTTATTGGTTAATGCTGCGTTAGGGATTGCAGCGGAAATCCTTTTTGTTCTTTACAAAAAGATTGAAGCGGAAAGCCTGCCAATTCTCCTTCAAGAATTGGAACGCCCAAATAAACAATTGAAATCGGTTAATAATCCCCACACATATATTTCGATGCTTCGACAAGAGCTCGGCACAGGCTAAGCTCAATATGGCCGCGCATAAACTCCTTAACCTGAGCTAAGATTCAGTATTATTATCGGCTAACCACTATTTTCTGAATTTCTTTAAACTTGTCCGTTTGAAGGGTTATGAAATAAATTCCTGAATTTAAATGTAAATCAGCTATACTTATTGATTTTTGGTGAGTTCCGCTAATTTGAGTTTGATCAATAACATTAGCAACTGTTTTACCAATTACATTAGTAATACTTATTTTAACGTGAGTAGTTGCTGGCAACTTATAATTTACCTTTATTTCGTTAACACAAGGATTTGGGTAAACTGCAAGTTCCATGCCAGGCGCTGTATTTTCAACAATTCCAACTTGTGGAACTCCGGTTCTTGCACTATCAGTATAACGAACATTGGAAACAGTTATATTACCGGCAATATCAGTAGCTTCGATCTTCAAAACCGGTATTTTTTTACCTGTTGCCAGCCATTTAAATTCATATTTTAAAGGACGAGGTATATTGGTTCCGGCACTTAAAGAAGTATTGTAAACCGTATCAATGGCATCAATAGTTGATATTACACGTAATGTTTGAAACGTTCCAAAAGGGGTAATTAATGTCCCCCAACCATCAACAAGGTTAACACGGTGTCCGGATTGACCATAGTAGCCCATACCCGGGATATCCAAACCATATTTATAATTACAATCATTCGTATTCAAATAATTCATTGGAAATTCGTAAATAATATCTTCCTGGGAGTATAAAAATGGGATTGGCACGTTATTTACAGTAAATCCAGCACCTATCTGTTTATATTGTGATGAGGATTCTTTATAAAAATCATAGGCATCGGTGATCTCTGTTCCACCGGGCAATGAAATAGTAGAAAATTCGTAATTATCCCTACCATAGGATGTGTTGAAGGGATTAAACAGATAATTATAAGGTGAAGTAAAAGTAAGAGGGGAATCAAACTTCTCAAACTGCTGGACGTTAGGTGTTAATGATGAAAAATCCCAATTAAAATTTGCTCCTGTAAGGGAAGGATCTATGGCTCCAATGTTAGTATTAACACTAACTAATACTTCATCATTTTCATTTGGCATGTCACCTGAAGTAATAGTAATGGGAGTTTGCGCAATCAATACAGTAGAAATAAAAATACCAGCTACTAAAAAAGTAATTTTTTTCATGGTCAATAAGTTTTGTTCAGCGAATTTAAGGAATTAAAAGGCAATAATTTCACTTTTTTTAAGTTATTAGGCGTCATGCAGCAAACAAGGCAATAAATACGTATTTTTGACGTCCATTAAAACAATAAATTATGTTTAAAAAAATACATTTAGTACTGCTATTAATAATCCTGGTAGATGCAACTGCGTTTGCACAGGAAAAAAAAACTAAGGTTCCGGAAAAAAAGGGGCTTAGTTTGATCCAGTTTTCCGGAGTAGTTGTGGAAGGCAATGATCTTCGTCCGGTTCCCTACACGAGTATCATTGTTAAAAACACGCACCGTGGTACAATTAGTGATTTTTATGGCTATTTTTCTTTTGTTGCTAAATTGAATGATACTATCGAATTTTCGGCAATTGGTTTCAGCCCGGCTCAATACATTATCCCCGATACATTAACTTCAAACACCTATTCTCTTATACAAGTATTATTGAAAGATACTGTTTACTTAAGACTTACCGAAGTATTTCCATGGCCTTCGAAAGAACAATTTAAACAAGCTTTTTTAAATCTTGATCTTCCGGAAGATGATCTTGCAAGAGCTTCAAAAAATATGGATCGTTCTGATCTTAAAGATCAAATGGTAGGCATGGCAATGGATGCAAGTCTGAATTACAAATACAGCTCACAACAATATCAAAGCAAACTTTATTATGCAGGACAATATCCACCGAATAATTTGTTAAATCCAATAGCATGGGCAAAATTTATCAAAGCATGGAAAAACGGGGATTTTAAGAAGAAAGATTAGTAGCCAATTAGTCAATAGGCAATTGAGCAGTAGGCAATTCAGCAATAAGCAATTTAGCAGTAGGCAATTAAATAGTAGGCAGTTAAGCAATAGGCAATTCGGCAGTAGGAAATTTCGCAATTAATATGCTGATATACCAATTACTAATGACTAATGACTAATGACTAATTGGATGATGACATAAAACAGTGGACGTGAAAAGAAAAAAACGGAATCAACTTAAATTCTTATTTCTAGGTTTTATATTTTTCACTTCGTTTGCAATACTTGCACAGGATACTGCCACAATTTATGGTAAGGTAACTAACTCTGAAAATGAGCCCTTGCCGGATATCAGTGTTTCTATTTTAGGCTTATCCCTGCCTCCGGTTTATACAGATCAAAAAGGAGAATACACCTATTCCATCCCGGCCAATCAGGAATTAACGATCGTTTTTTACAGCCTCAGTCATAAGCAGGAACAGCGTAAAGTTAGGCTGGCCACGGGTGAACGACTAGAGTTGAACAGAGCCTTAACCTTTAAAAATATAATTAAAGAAGTTGTAGTTAGCGATGGGAATCGTTTTTTGGCAGTTACTCGAATCGATCCTCTTCATATTTCCCATATTCCAACGGCCAGCCAGGATTTCAATGCTATTTTATTTACTCTTCCCGGTGTGTCGAGCCGTAATGAGCTGAGTTCCTCCTATTCCGTACGCGGTGGGAATTTCGATGAAAACCTTGTTTATGTCAACGGTATTGAGGTGTATCGTCCTTTTCTTGTTCGCTCAGGTCAGCAGGAAGGATTGAGTTTTGTTAACCCCGATCTGGTTTCATCTGTATTGTTTTCAGCAGGCGGATTTGAAGCAAAGTATGGCGATAAAATGTCATCGGTACTGGATGTTCAATACCGCAGACCACGCAAATTTGCAGGAACCGTTTCTGGAAGTTTACTAGGTACCAATCTTCATTTAGAAGGCAGCTCAAAAAACTACAGGCTCTCCTGGATCGTTGGTGCCCGTTATAAAACCAATCAATATCTATTAAATGGATTAGATACCAAAGGGCAGTATAAACCATTTTTTGGTGATGTTCAATCCTACATTACCTACGACTTGAACCCACGGTGGGAACTTGATTTTTTAGGTAATTATGCAAGTAATAAATATGAGATCATTCCGGAAAATCGTGAAACTGATTTTGGCACATTGAATCAGGCGTTGCGTTTGAAAATTTATTTTGACGGCAGAGAAGTAGATCAATATACTACTATGCTAGGCGCCTTATCTGCTAATTATCATGATCGTAACGATAAATTGAATCTTAGATTTATTGGATCTGCATTCCAAAGTAAGGAAAGTGAAGCATTTGATATACAAGGTCAATATTTTATTGATGAACTCGAAACTGATTTTGGCAAACCCACTTTTGGTGATATAGTTGCAAACAGGGGTATTGGTACATTTTTAAATCATGCAAGAACCAATCTTTCGGCCAATGTACTAAGTGCTGAACATAAGGGAACCTATACAGTTTCAGGCAAGCAACTATTGTGGGGAGCAAAGTATTCAAATGAAATGATCACTGATAAATTAAGTGAATGGAAATATATTGATAGTGCCGGCTTTTCGCTACCAATAACTGATCCACAACAAATTATTTTACAGGATGTGATCAAACAAAAAATAAATATTTCATCAAATCGTGTTTCGGGCTTTGTACAAGGCGTATGGAGAAAAGAAATGAAGGATTCATCGCTTGTTTCATTGGTAGGTGGGATTCGTGCAAATTATTGGGACCTGAATGATCAGGCTCTTGTTGGACCACGTGCTACAATTGGTTTAAAGCCACACTGGAAAAAAGATTTTTTGTTTAAGTTTTCCTCCGGATATTATTATCAGTCCCCCTTTTACAGGGAACTGCGTGATGCCAAAGGTGTTATTAATTATAACATCAGAGCTCAAACATCCATCCACTTTGTGTTAAGCAGCGATTATAATTTCAAATCATGGAAGCGTCCATTTAAATTTATTGCGGAGGCATATTATAAATATTTAGATAATTTGATCCCTTATGAAGTTGACAATGTTCGCATACGTTACTCGGCAAAAAACAATGCCCGTGGGTATGCCACAGGTATTGATTTAAAAGTGAATGGGGAATTTGTAAAAGGATTGGAGTCATGGGCATCTATATCAATAATGGAAACACGTGAAGATATAAAGGATGATTTTTATTATGATTATTTTAACAGCGATGGCGAAAAAATTGAACCCGGAATTACTTTCAATAACATTGCAACAGACAGTATACGTCACGAACCAGGCTATATTCCGCGCCCTACCGATCAACGTGTGAATTTTGGTTTATTTTTTCAGGATAATATGCCGGGACTGCCAGATCTAAAAATGCATCTCAATTTACTATTCGGAAGTGGTGTACCATTTGGCCCACCAAATTCGCAACGATACAAACAAACATTGAAAATGCCACCCTACCGCAGAGTTGATATCGGTTTTTCTTATCAGGCATTACGAGAAGACAGAAAGGTTAAACCTCAAAATCCGGGACGTTTTCTAAAATCAGTTTGGATAAGTTTAGAAGTTTTTAACCTCTTGGGAACAAGCAATACAGTCTCCTACATTTGGGTGGAAGATGTTACCAATCGTCAATACGCAGTTCCTAATTTTTTAACTCAGCGGCAGCTGAACTTAAGGATGATCGTGAAGTTTTAAGGAAAAATGCATTTTTTTGACTAATCATACCTAAAAAAGCCATAAGTGAAAAAGTGTTACGTATTTATATCATTAGTATTACTACTTGGCTGTAAAAAAGAAAACGGTACACCGAGCCCGACTCCTTCTGGTGCAGCAAGTGCCAGCATAGTTAATAAATGGGAACTACAAATAAACATATCAAATATGTATACGAATGGAGTCCTAACAAGTGGAGACACTACCTATGAAGTTCCGAATGAATTATGGATGAAGTTCAATAATGATAACACATTTATAGAATATCAAAATACGGTTGCGACCGATAGTGGCACTTATACTTTTAGCAGTAGCTTATTAACTTTCATGAATGCATCTGATACCAGCCTATTTAACGCAACATTAACTTCAACAACACTTAATTTACATCATGCCGAAATTGATTTAACCAGTTTGCCTGACACAATAAAATTTGAGACTAAACTTACCTTTATAAAAATATAATAACATCATCAATTGTTTACCTTTAAAGGCAGTAGTGTATTTCGTTTACAGACCAGCAACTTCAAAAAAAACAACTAAAGCCTAAATAATCATTTGTTTATTCTCAAAAGATTATATTTGAATTCTCAAAAACATAAATCAATAAAAATATGTCATCATTTATTAAATCCGAGTTAGATGGAAATGTGTTGAAAATAACACTTAACCGTCCTGATAAATTCAATAGTTTTAATCGTGAAATGGCTTTAGCACTGCAAGCCGCATTGGATAAAGCTGCTACAGATAGTGCGATTCGTGCTGTTTATTTAACCGGTGAAGGAAAAGCGTTTTGTGCAGGACAAGATTTGGCAGAAGTGGTTGACCCAAATGGGGTTGGACTTGAAAAAATAGTTACTGAACATTACAACCCTATTATTGAAAAAATCAGGAATATTGAAAAACCTGTTATTTGTGCTGTCAATGGTGTTGCTGCCGGGGCAGGGGCAAACATTGCTTTAGCTTGTGATATTGTAATTGCAGGAAATTCAGTTGCATTTATTCAAGCATTTAGTAAAATCGGCTTGATCCCGGATAGCGGAGGAACCTTTTTTCTTCCACGTTTAATTGGATTTGGAAAAGCATCTGCATTGATGATGTTAGGTGATAAAATTTCAGCTTCTGATGCAGAAAAAATGGGAATGATCTATAAAGTAATTGAAGATGATAAATTACAGGACGATGCATTAACGATCGCAAAAACGCTGGCTAACCTTCCAACCAGGGCAATAGGCCTAACGAAACGATTATTGAATCAATCAATCAATAACACACTCGAGCAACAATTGATTGCTGAAGGTATAGAACAAATAAGTGCATCTAAAACCTACGATTATAATGAAGGAGTTAAGGCTTTTTTAGAAAAACGTAAACCCGTTTTTAAAGGGGAGTAGTTGTTGGTTGATAGTTGTTGGTTGATAGTTGTTGGTTGATAGTTGTTGGTTATTGGTTATTGGTTGATAGTTGTTGGTTGAGAGTTGTTGGTTGATAGTTGTTGGTTGATTGTTGATAGTTGTTGGTTGATAGCTGATTGTTTTTAGTTTTTAGTTGCTGGCATTAATAAAAAAATTATGAATTACAAATCATATTTAGATTTAGATGTTTGGAAGCAGAGTAGAGGTTTAACAAATTATATTTATTTGACTAGTAAAAAATTTCCAAAGGAAGAAATTTATGGGCTTACGAATCAAATCAGAAGATGTGCGATTTCGGTACCTTCGAATATTGCAGAAGGTTGCGGAAGGCAGCATACAAAAGATTCATTACAATTTTTTTATATTAGCAGAGGTTCATTATATGAATTAGAAACGCAATTTTATTTGGCTTTTGATCAAGAGTTTATTAGTCAAATTGATTTAGAA
Organism: Bacteroidota bacterium; assembly: GCA_040388455.1. Lineage (GTDB taxonomy): Bacteria > Bacteroidota > Bacteroidia > 2-12-FULL-35-15 > 2-12-FULL-35-15 > 2-12-FULL-35-15. Next base: position 21,192 of record JAZKBX010000285.1, on the reverse strand, counting down.
GAAGGGATTGAAAAGATCACTTCTTGCAAAAAATTATTAAATGGATTTATAAATTATTTTCAGACTTTAAAATAGATGACATTAACAAATAAGCCAGAACCATCAACTAACAACCAACAACTAACAACCAACAGCCAAATAGGAATAATTGGTTCAGGTGCAATGGGAGCCGGAATTGCACAAGTGGCTGCAACAGCAGGGCATCAAGTGGTCTTATTCGATACGAATCAAACTGCTTTGGATAAAGCAAAGGACAATTTAGAAACCACCATAAAAAAATTAGTTGAGAAACAAAAACTAACAGCACAAAGTTCAAAAGAAATCATTGAACGTATACAATTTGCATCTGAATTAAAGGAATGTAAAAATTGTGAATTGATCATTGAAGCTATTGTAGAAAATTTAGATGTAAAACAAAAATTGTTTTCTGATCTGGAAAACATTGTTTCTTCTGATTGTATATTGGCTAGTAATACCTCTTCCCTATCAATCGCGTCAATCGCTTCGGCTTGTAAAAATGCTGATCGTGTAATAGGAATTCATTTTTTTAACCCCGCTCCTATTATGCCTTTGGTGGAAATCATTCCTGCCATTACCACTGATAGTAAAGTTACAGAACATTCAAAAAGACTGATCGACAGCTGGGGAAAACAAACAGTTCTTACAAAAGATACCCCGGGCTTTATTGTTAACAGGGTAGCTCGCTCATTTTACGGAGAGTCTATACGTATCTATGAAGAAGGCATTGCTGATTTTGCAACTATTGATTGGGCAATGAAAACCGTTGGTGGCTTTAAAATGGGGCCTTTCGAATTGATGGATTTTATTGGCAACGACATAAATTATAAAGTTACCGAAAGCGTATGGACGCAATTCTTTTACGAGCCACGATTCAAGCCATCCTTAACACAAAAACGATTGTATGAGGCGAAATGGTTTGGCCGTAAATCCGGAAAAGGGTATTACAATTATGCTGAGGGAGCCATACTACCAGCACCTAAAGAGAATGACGAATTGGCTAAAACTATTTTTTACCGTGTTATTGCAATGCTGATCAATGAAGCGATTGATTCCTTGTATCTGCAATTAGCAAGCAAAGAAGATTTGGATCTGGCCATGACAAAAGGTGTAAATTATCCGAAAGGATTATTGAAATGGGCTGATGAATTAGGTTTACAAATCATACTAGATATACTGGAAAATTTGTATGCCAATTATGCCGAAGACCGTTACAGACCCTGCATTTTATTAAAAACAATGGCAGCAAAAGGAGAAACTTTTTATTAATCTTATTTGTTGTTTTCAATTCTGTTAAGAGAAATATTGAATTGAAAATAAAATTATTGCAACAAAAATTATTTTCATCACCCAATTAAAATGCGGCCAACAAAACAAATATATAATAACTATACTGAACTTGATTTTTTGGTTTGGCAAACACTATTCGAAAGACAAATAAAAATTTTAAAACCAATTGTTTCATCAGCCTATCTGGAGGCATTGGAAACAGTACAATTTTCTTCGGATAAAATCCCTCATTTTGATGAAGTAGCTGAACTCCTAAAACCGCTGACAGGTTGGAGTATGGAAGTGGTGCCGAACATTAGTCCGCAAAAAACTTTTTTTGAATTTCTTTCTCAGAAAAAATTTACTGCAACATGCTGGTTAAGAACAATGGAGCAATTAGATTACCTGGAAGAGCCTGACATGTTCCATGATGTGTTTGCACATGTTCCGTTATTGAGCAATCAAACTTATGTTGATTTTTTTAAGGGGATCAGCAATATCGCCTTAAAGCATGTAGATAATCCAAAAGCAATTGAATTACTTGGTCGTATTTACTGGTTTACAATTGAATTTGGGTTAATAAAAGAAAATGATGAACTGAAAATTTATGGAGCCGGTATTATTTCATCCATGGGCGAAACAAAACATTGCCTGAGTACACAGGCTGTACATCTTAATTTTGATGTTCAAACTATTTTCAACACTGATTTCAGGACGGATATACTTCAGGTAAAGTATTTTGTAATTGAATCGTTTCAACAGCTATATTCTTCTTTAGAGGAGATAGAAAAATTGATTGAGATTTCTATAAAAAATGAACAACTAAAATTGCGTTAGAAATTATTTATGATGGTGGAAATCATCATTTATCCTTTTTTTTCTTCTTTACTTTCTTAATTAGGGTATTGCTTTCACGAGTGGCTTTTGTATTATGAGGATCATTGTAAAACTTGTCAGAGCTGTCTTTCTCATTGGTCACATTCAAATCGGTACCGTAATTCCATTTCCCTTTTTTGAATCCAAAACCATCATAACTCATATCCGGGCAATAATATTGATATTGACCTTCTAATTGCGCTTGTGTAGGTGTTAAATGGTCAAACACGATGGAATCCTTTTTATTGCTGTATTTAAGAGACATAGAGCATGAAGAAGCGTATTCAAAAATCACCCTTTTAGGATTTTTTTTTGACATGTTAAAAATATCAGCACCAAACCGGGGAGTTCCATTATTATCGAAGGTTAATACATCAATAATTTTTTTAATACTGAATTTATCATTGCCATCCCATCCAAGCAAAGTATAATATGTTTTGTTTTTTGTTTTCTTTGTAATGACCTTATAATAGAGCATTCCAAACCATTTTTTATTATCGCTGATCGTATTTTCAGGGTTTTTAATTTCAGAGGATTTGTCAATTAGGGGATATAATTGAAGTGTTTCTGTTTTTTCTTTTTTGAACCATCCTTTCTTTTTTATTTGAATATGTTTGTATTGAATAAATCCAAAATACTCCTGTGTGCCATCACTGTATGGCACATTCCAATTTATGATCCTGAATGTTTTATCGGGAGGAACTAATCGCGCAATATCGTTTAGTGAATCAAATGCATAATCGAATGAATTCGGTTTATTCAAAACCGATTCAAAAGTTCTAAGCAATTGATCATTATATTTTTTTTTATCGGAATCCGATTTTGAATTGTATATTTTCTTGCAAATACTTTTCAGTGAATCATTATCCAAATCAAATGCGCGTTTTTCCAGGCTCCCCTCCTGAGCAGAAATTTTTAATGAAAATAAAAAAAAAATAAGAATGCCTATTTTTTTCATTTGCTCAAAGTAAAAGGTTTTGCTCCTTCTGAAACGCATAAGACTCGCACAAATTGTACTTTAAAGGATTTGAGTGCTATAATAACCAGATATTATGCGGTTGGTATAGAATTCGTGGGTGGGAAGTTCGCGAAATTTATGAAATATGCATCGTACCTTTTTTCGCCAAAAGTTCTTCTTTGCTTTCTCTCCAGTTTTCATCATCCACACAACAATCAACTGGGCAAACAGCCGCACATTGTGGCTCATCATGAAAACCAACACACTCGGTACATTTATCGGAAACTATATAATAAATATCCATAGCCACAGGTGTTTCAGGTGTATCTGCATCAACAGTCAAACCGCTTTTTGAGGTAAACATCCCCTTTATAGAGGTTCCATCAGAAAAACGCCACTCATTTCCACCTTCGTATATTGCGTTATTGGGACATTC
>JAZKBX010000285.1:9636-17535 GCA_040388455.1 Bacteroidota bacterium | reverse complement strand
ACAAGGAGAAAAACAAGTTGACAACTCGCTAAATAATGTCTTTTACAATGATTTTAATGAATTGATACAATCTGTACATTATAATAATGGATGGTTTACGGAAGATAATGTCCGAAATGCAACCGGGGCGATTGCTTCAAGCTTAAATCAGGACTTGCTTGTAGACTGGCTTTCAAAATATAGAAAAACAATATCTGATAACATACAAGCAAAGAATGTTGCAGTTATTATGGCTGGAAACATCCCTATGGTAGGGTTTCACGATATGTTATGTGTGCTGGTGTCTGGAAATAAATTTACCGGTAAATTATCATCCGATGATAAACTGCTATTACCTTATATTGCTAAAATATTAATTGCAATTGAACCTGAATTTGCCAGTTATATCGAATTTACTGAGGGACAACTTAAAAACATTGATGCAGTAATTGCCACCGGCAGCAATAACTCAGCACGATATTTCGAATATTATTTTGGGAAATATCCTCACATTATTCGTAAAAACAGAAATTCCGTAGCTGTCCTCTCAGGCAAGGAAAGCAAGGAAGACCTAGCCCTTTTAGGAAAAGATATTTTTCAATATTTCGGATTAGGATGTCGAAATGTTTCCAAACTATTTGTCCCAAGAGGGTATAAATTCGATACATTTTACGAATCGATTTTTGATTTTCAATATGTTGTAAACAATAATAAATACGGCAATAATTATGATTATAACCGAACTGTCTACTTAATGGGTAATAATGAGTCACTATTAGATAATAATTTTTTATTATTAAAAGAAGATTCCAGCTATTCGTCACCGATTGGTGTCTTATTTTACGAATTTTATGATGAGATCTCTGCTTTAAACCAACAACTTCAAAATGAGAAGGAACAAATACAGTGTATTGTTTCAACTAGTTCTGAAATTGACAGTGTAATCCCTTTAGGAGAGGGACAATGTCCAAAATTAGATGATTATGCTGATGGTGTGGATACTATGGCATTTTTGGGTGGGGTGTAGGGTTGGTTCCTGGAATTCAAATTGCTTTTCTTTATTTATAATTTCTGAAAACCAAATGTTTGAAAAAAAACCAAGAATTCATCTTAATATCTCATTTATTGTTAATTTTGGAGCCGATTCAAAAAAACAATATCTTATAAATATTTTTTACATTTAAAATTTTAAAAAATGAACGATAATAATTCTTCAGAAGAAATAGACTTACGTTCTGTTTTTAGCAGTATTAAAAAAGGAGGGGGGGATTTATTCCGATCTGTTGGAGAATTCATCTACTTTTCAATTAAAAACATAAAAACGCTTATAGCCTTTATCATTATTGGCGTTAGCATAAGTTTAGCTGTGTTTTACTTAAAAAAAACAGTTTATGTTAGTGATCTTACAATATCCCATACACGATTAAATAATGGTGAATGCTATTCAATAATCAATGATCTTACAAGGTTTCAAGATGACCATAACGATACAATATTATCTAAAAAACTCGGCATTGACATTAAAATGGCTAAACAGATAAAAAGTATTTCATGTAAAGCATTAAATGAAGCACTTGAAAAAAATTATAAAGATTCTGTATTTGTTCTTTTACCTTTTAAGATAGAAGTAAAAGTTTATAGTGCCTCGATTTTAGACAGTCTTCAAAAAGGGATTTTGCATTTTTTAGAATCTAATGAATATGCTACGAAAAGGAAAGAAATTAGTAAGTTTTATTTAGATAAATTTGAGGAAAAAATAAAGGATGAAATTATTGCAATTGATAGTTTGAAACGTATTGTAGATAGGAGTATTCTTCCAAGAAGTTTAGGGAATGGAATAATAATGGGTGAATCTATTGATCCTGTTAAGGTTTATCAAGAAGGTATGAATCTTTACAAATCTCAATTGAATATCAACGAACAAAGGGAACTTAATAACAGTTTTGAAATACTAATAGGATTTTCTGTGGCAACCCCTTCCTTTAGTTTATTGAAATGTTTATTTGTTGGCTTTATTTGTAGTTTTGTATTTGGCCTATTGTGGTTGTTAAGAAAAAAAATAAAATAAGCATTCACTAATGATGTGTTTTTTTTTAACCGATCAATATTAAATATATTTAATTTAGATTTTTAATTGAGTTAAACAGCATTTCTTTCACCTTTGAATATATTGATAACTGTCATTAAAACGATTTTCAAATCCAACAAAAAAGACCAGTTCTCCATATAAAAAATATCCATTTTCACTCTCCTTTCCATAAGTGATGGATCGGTTGTTTCCCCACGATATCCTTTTATCTGTGCCAAACCGCTAATACCTGGTTTTATAAAATGGCGTCTCATATAATGATCTATAATTTCAGAATATTGCTCAGTATGTTTAATCATGTGTGGACGGGGACCAACAATTGACATATTCCCCCAAAGCACATTAAAAAACTGAGGCAATTCATCCAAACTGGTTCTACGTAAAAACGCCCCCACTTTTGTGATCCTTAAATCTCCAGTTTTTGCCTGAATGGAATCGGATTCATTGTTGACAGACATCGTTCGAAATTTATAACATTCGAAATCATTATTATCGAGACCTGACCGCTTTTGTTTAAAAAAGACAGGACCTTTGGAGTTGAATTTAATAAATATAGCAACAATAGGAAACAGCCAAGTGAAAATAAACAAAGAAACAAAAAACGAAAAAAATATATCAAATACTCTTTTTAAAATTTTGTTGAAGTCTTCATCCAAAGGGATTGGTCGGAAGATATAAATTGGAATAAAATCATAAAAATCAATTTTAAAATTTTTGAAATTCAATGCTGCTGAATTGTTTAAAAACTTAAGCCGAAGCGGTTTTTTTTCAGAGAAATCTATTATCTGATTAAGCTGCTCTAAATTGAATTCTGACATGGAACAGTATATTTCATCAATATCTTTTTCAAAGCAAAAAGATCTTAGGCTTTCGATATATTTATTAAAATTACCATTGTATTCCTGAAAATTAAAGACCTTAAATAAACGGTAACCATACTCATGATGAATATTAAAAAACTCAACAATATCCTTCGTAGTGCCGTTTTCCCCTAAAATGATAACACGTCTATAATTATGCCCCTTTTTGCGATAAATCCGTAAGGATACTATTGACATTATTCTCCATAGAGGAATTGCAATGGCGACCATTCCATAAAAATAAAACAACATTATTCTTGAACTAGGGAAGCGATTTAAAACACCATTACAAACTTCAATAATTACAAAATAAAGTATTAAAAGGCGAATGACATTATTAATAATTGTAATAATGGTTGATACCCTATATAGTTTATAGGCTTTTACGGTTGTAATAGAAATTACCCAAGCTAGGTTAGCTATTAATTGAAGAAGGGCATAATGGTTGGAAACAAACTTATCAAACCCATCGAAGATGATATAGTACGATAATAAAAATGAGGAATTAATAATTAGAATATCTCCAATAAAATGAATTGGTTTAATGATTCGGGAATAAAGACCAGCCATAGAGAAATTAAAAAATAGATTTTTAAAGGTAAAAAAAATATTGGAAGCAAAACAAATTTGTTTTTATGAAATTATTCAGAAGAAACTCACCTACTCCGCTCACTAACAAGGAATTGAATCCCCATATTCGATTTTTCAATCACATGGAACGAGAAAAGCGAGTTGAAAAAAGCATAGAAAACTATACCACTCTGCCTTTCGAGCAAAGATTCGGTGAAACAACATAAAGCGATTAAAGATAAAAAAGCCAAATAAAGAAAACAATTTGCTTTATATGCTTTTTTCATTGGAATAACTATTGTCAATAAGAATATAGCTAATCCTATTACTCCTGTATTCAACCATACATTAAGATATTGATTATGTGTGTCATATTGGTCAATAAATAATACATCACTATATCCGGAGCTTTGATAACATGCATTTAAATTTTTCTGAGCACTTCCTGTCCCGAAACCAAAAAGCCAATTATTTTTCAAAAGGCTAAAACTACAATTCAGTATTCCCACTCTCAGATTAGTAGAATTATAATAAATCCCGATAGGAGGAGTCCATTGTGTTTCAGTTAACTCAGTAAATCGCTTCTTTATAATATTATTTTTATGAATAAAAAAAAAGGTAGTACTTAAAGTTAAAAATAATATTATTATAATTCCAGCTACCCGGTTCTTAAACAAAAATCTGATAAGAAGCGTCACTAACATTAACAATGATATCAATAATAACATCCTTGATGAGAGAAGAATATTAATAAAAGCAAAATATACAATAACAAATAAAGCAAGAAATTTTACATATATTTTTAATTTATTCCAATCCCTAAATAGAAAAAAGACAATGACGATAGTAGAAAAAGTAATATACATACTATAATAAGTAGGGTGTATATCTAATAATGAAGTGAAGTTATCTCTATAAAACGATTCTACCGTAAGTGAAGGCAATGGGATCTCTGTATAAAAGTGAAGGTAATATATATGTAAAATTGATAATAATGTTGCTAAAAAGCATGAAATAACAAAAGAGAGTAAAATTTTATTGACTAAGCCCCTTTTTAACTTTTCTGTTGACAATATGATTGGAAATAATATAAGAGACAACTTCTTTTCCAATATAAAAAGTCCCGATTTATGATCCTCACTATAAATTAAACAAACTATATACACAAAATAGGAGGTCAGAAATAATAAAGCCAATTTATTACTTTTCAGTTCCAACATTCTGTTTTTAACATTGCCTTTTATGAGCCACAATAGAACAAGAAAAATAATTAAGACATTGGAAATCGTCTTGTTAAAAGGGAATGAAAAAGAAATTAAGAGTAATGTAATGGGAAATAAATAGGAATCAACAACTTTACGTAACCACAAAATGTTCAAATTGCTCATTTAATTTCATTATATTTGCTTAACACAAAGGACTTTACACGATTAGTAAATAAATCCTCATCAAATTTTTCTGCATGTTTTCTGATAAAACCTTGGTTAAAATTAATTAACTGCGATTTCTTAATAGCATTTATTAAATCACTTTTTGTCTGGGATTTAAAAAATACCGCAGTACATTCTTTTTCGTTAGTTCCATCGAAAGGAATCATTGTTTCAATCACACCACCAATACCATAGGCAATAACGGGCCTTCCAGAAGCATTTGCTTCTAATGGTGTAATACCATAATCTTCATGTTGAGGAAAAATTAGTGCTTTGCATTCTGAATATAATATTGAAAGTTGCTGTTTGGTTAAACCGCTTTTAAAATGAATATTTTGTTTTGCCATTTTATTGAGTTCATTAGCTTTCGAGCCTTTACCTACAATAATTAGAGGAAGACCTAACTCATTAAATGCTTCAATTACCAAATCAGTTTTTTTATAATATTCTAATCGTGACACAACCAAATAATAATCACCAAGACAATCCGATATTTTAAAATCAGAACATTTCACAGGAGGGTTGTTCACTTCAACAGGTAACGCAAGATTATATTTTTCTTTTATTTCACTGGCAATAAAATGTGTGTTTGCAATATAATGATTAGTTCGTTGGGCGTAATTAAAATCTATTTTCCTCAACATATTTATTACCTGATCAAAAATGATTCGTTTGAGTCCCTTTGAATTCTGGTATTCAGAATATGATTGAGGATACCATGCCAAACGAAAAGGGCAATGGCAATAAGTTATTATTAATGTCCCAGGTGAAATATTCACATACTTTGCACAATATGTTGTTGACATCAAAACAATATCATAATCTTTAACATCCAATTGCTTCATTGCCCAGTATCCTAAAGGGAAATATAAACGCTTCATCCATTTTTCACCCGAAACAAGTTTATTAAACCACGATGTGACAATATTACATTTTTTAAACTCTTCGTAAGTAGCATCTTTATTGTATGCCATTGTGAAGATCGGAGCTTTTGGGAAAGCTTTATGAAAACTCAAAACTACCTGTTCTGCGCCTCCTCTTCGCATTAATTCATCATGTATAATAGCAATTTTCATAAATAAATTTTATAATGTTATAATAGAACTTTCAGATTGTCTTTTTTGAAAATTTTTCATTTTCTTTTTTCAATCAAAATATCTAAAACCTGAAAAAAGGATAAATTATATTCCTATTTCAATAACTTTTTGGCTTTTGAATTGTCACCATAAATATCCTCAATATCCGTTGGCTATAACTCCTTACTATTCCTATTACCTTATATTGTTTAGACAAAAGGATTTCGGCAAGATAAGGACCATCTTGGACCAGTAATACCTGTAATAATAGCAGTTTTCATTTTATATTTTCTATAATATTTACTAGTTGTTTTCCTGATGATTCCCAATTAAAATGGCTAACTCGTTCGTACCCTTTAACAATAAGCTCTTGTCTGAGGTTTTCATTACTTGTTAATTCTTTCATACCATGCGAGATATCATCGATACTATATGGATCAACGTAATAACTTGCATCCCCACATACTTCAGGAAGACTTGCAACATTGGCAACTATAGTTGGACAACCACAAATCATTGCTTCAAGAGGAGGTATTCCAAAACCCTCATACAAAGAGGGGTATATAAATAATTTTGCATTTTTATATAAACCTGGTAATTCCTCCTGATCAACATATCCTGTAAAAGTAATCAATTGATTATCCTGAATAAGCTTTTTAATATTCACATCTGAAAACACTTTATTTACTGAACCAACAATAACTAATTTTATATTTGGTAAATTAAGTTTGTTAAATGCTTCAATAAGCCGGCCAAAGTTTTTCCTTGGATCCAATGAAGATACCGCCAAAATATAATCCCCATAAATATTTGGTGTTTTCGGATTGTTATTTGCTCTGAATTCTGCTGGTACATCGCAATACAACACATCAATCTTGTTCTCATTGATTCCAATTATTTCAATAATATCTTTTTTGGAATTTTCGCTCATTGTAATTACCCGCAAAGATCGTTTTGCAATTCTGGGGATCACAAAATTATAGAAAAGAGCAAAAGGCTTACTAAACCACTTGGGATTAATAATAAAAGAAAGGTCATGAATAGAGACCAGCTGATTTTTATAAGCTAGCGGGGCCGTATTGCCAAAATTGATTAATAAGGGACTATTGTTATTTTTTAAAAAAATGGGTAATTCAACTTGTTCCCATAAATGGCTTGTAAAGCTTCCAAAAGTCTCGACATTAAAATAATCCGCCAACTCTTTTTGGATAATATTTTTAGGGGAGACGAATTTCAAACCAGGCAATAATAATTTTAATTGCTTAGAAACCTCAATAGCAAAACGTTGGACTCCAGTTGTTTTTTGAGTTAAGAAACGAGCGTTGATGTAGATTTCCATAAATTCAGGTGGCTTAGTTTAATTTTATTTTAAGTACTTTACCCAATTCATTAAGTGAGGAATCCCTCGTTTTATATTGAGAAGTAATTAAACCAAAAAAAACCCAAATAAACAGAACAGTATAAGTCGGAAAAGCAAGCAAATAAACCATACTAACAATAAGTCCATATTTCAAAACATTTGTTTTATCACTTGAAGTCTGCTGTAAAAGTAAGAAAAGAAAGTAGAAAAACAAAAACAAACCAATGACCCCGGTTTCGCTAAAGATTTCGGCATACACATTATTGGGAATAACCTTAAAATCTCTTTTAAATCGCTTATCATAACCATACTGCTTATAATGCAATGCATAGTTGGAAATACCTACACCTAATATTGGGTTATTTGCACCAATTAAGAAAGCTACTTTTATCAGATCCAAACGGTCCGCCTCAAGTTGAGCTGCCTTTTCTTCTAGTTCCAGTTGCTCTGGACTCGTCTCAAAATCCGAGTCGGCCTCTTCCTTTTCGCGAAGACGTTCGAGTCTGTCGGCCTCAAGCATCTCGAACGTTTCCTC
>JAZKBX010000285.1:0-9626 GCA_040388455.1 Bacteroidota bacterium | reverse complement strand
TGAAACGTTTTATTTTGCGTCAATAAAAAAAAGCCAAACATGCCTAATATCAAAAACAGAATCAGTTTTTTAATATTTTTTTTAGTGAAATATTTTGAAAAATAAAATAAGAATAAAAATAATAACACACACACAGCAGCTATAGAAGAAAAAGTAGGTATTACCGAAACAAAAAAGAAAGCGCCTTTTTTGAAGTTTTTTAAATAATAACTAATAATTCCAGAAACTACCAAAAAAAAACCCATAAAATTCCCTTCTTTGAACGTCCCGCATCTTACGAAAGTAAAACCAGAAAAACTAATAACTTGAGGGGAAATATCCATACCTGGTAAGCGTAGGATTGGAATTTTCAACAGGCCGCTGAAAAATAAATACCAAAGGTAAACTGTGGCTAATGTAGCACCAAACAATAAAAAACCGGCATATTTCTTTTTGCGGTCTGTAAAAACCTGGGAAGATATTAAATAAGTTAGTATGGCAATAAATACATAAATATATTTTAAAATGCTATCAAATTTATATCCAAAACGGGATTCATATGCATGAAGGGGGTAATCATATTGGTAAAATAAATTAACCATCATAGAAATAAATGTGAAAATAAAAAACACTAATAAAACTGAAGCGCTGGTATATTTTATAGAATTAAGGATGAAACGTCCTTTCGCAAATAAAAGGAATAGGAATACAAACAAACTGATTTCTGAAATTTTTAATGGGAAACCAATATTAAAAGTTAGCGCATAAGAAAAGGGGAGAAAGAAAAAAAACAGAGCGATAATGATATTATCAAACAAACGTATTTTAGTTGCCGCCATTGTTGTTTTTTTCAAATATCAAATTTACAGTTGATGGCAATATTTTATTTAGAAAGAGGAATTTGGTAAGAAAAGAGTAATAAATAGTGGCAAACAATCTTCTTTTTAAAATACTTGGAAAATATTCGACAGTAATTTTTAAACCATGTTTTGTAGCAATATCGATCATGTTAGCTACTATTAACAAGTCTTCTGGAACTTCTGGTCTATTTTTATTAACACGTTTTTTAGCAAGTTTGTATAGATATGGTTTGCAAGAAGGCTCATACATATATAGGCATTTACCACCAATGGCTAATACTCTCTCGATTTCAACTAAGGTTTTTTCATGCTCTACAAAATGATGCGCAGCAGCATAACAAAATATTAAGTCGACAGATTTGTCTGCCAGAGGTATTTGATACGATTTACATGCAAATGAGGCATCTATTTTTACCTTATATATATCTTCCCAATATTTTACAGACTCAACTGCGAAGGGACTGATATCAGATAAAATCGTATATTTATTGAACTTTTTCTTTATTATACAAGATGCCCAGCCTTGCCCCCCCCCCAATTCCAAAATCTTATTTGCATTTAAAAAATGGGTATTGTATTTTTCCAATAAAGATAAAAAGACCTCAGCATCTCCTACCTTATTAACAAGATTTTCGATCGTAAACTCTCCCGGATTTTCAGTTTTAGATTCTTTCCAAAAATCTATTTCTATTCGTTCTTTTTTTTCTAAATTATTCATATTTTTTTTAAGTGATTATATAATTACTCTTTTTTTAGTGGTATCGCAAATTTACATTTCGGTAATAACAATATCGTCAAAGTATAAACTATTCGATCCAATAAAATAAAACAAATTAAATTCGATAATATAATGTGTTGCCCAAGGTGAGGTTCTTGTTACAGGTCCCCCGCTGCTACCCTGTAGCCAATTGTCAGCTGTTCCAAAACCCATGATTGTGGCTGCCAATAGACACCCTCTATTTTGCAAATTATTTATCAAAGGTATTCTTTTTTTAAAATTTAGTTGTATTTAAAACTACAACCTGTTCTTTTTTAATAATTTTTCATAGCTTACCGGCATTTTAAAAAGAATTTTAAAAATCAAACCAATTCTTTCAAACTGAAACCTCCTCGCCCTATTTAAAATTATTCCAATAAAGAAAACATAAACAAGTGGAAGGAGGAAGGGGTAAAACTTCCTTGTAAAAACAATCCTGTTTTTAACACCAAAATAATCTGCAAGTTCACTTTTATTAACATTGACCCCACCGGTAGTTCTGCCTTCTTTATGATACACGTTACTATTTGGACAATAACTAACAGTATACCCTGCCTTTTTTGCTCTTGTAGCCCAATCAATTTCTTCGAAATAAATAAAATACTCCTCACACATCAGACCTACATCTCTTAGGAAATCTCTCGAAATAAGCATAGCAGCACCAATAACAAAATCTATTTTATTGGGTTCAGAAACACTTCCATTCTCATTTTGGGTATTTTCTCCTACTTTTGTAGCAAGAGCAAAAAATTTATTGTATTTCCCTCCAAGTCCCTGAATTAGATCCGGATTATCATAATACAAGAGTTTTGAGCCGAGCATTCCAACTTTTTCATTTTTTGATAAAGCAACTTTAAAATCAACAAGGTTTGTTAGGGTGTTTTTTTCAATAACTGTATCGTTATTTAGCATATATATATATTCGTAATCATTTTTAGCTTGAATAAATTTCAATCCAATATTATTACCATAAGCAAACCCAAAGTTTTTTCCGGAGTTTATAAGTATAAGATTATTCGAATCTTCTTTCCCACTGAGCAATACATACTGATTATTATATTCAACTAAAGGGAAAGGTTTTTTTATAGAAGGAGAAGACAAATGTTGTAATAAATTTGTTTGAGAGATCACAACATTTATTTCCCCCTGTGACCATTTCTTAATATTTACAACGGAGCCATCTGTGGAATCATTGTCGACAACAATAATTTGAAAATTCGGATAATTTGATTTATAAACGCTTTCCAAACATTCAATTGTGTCTTGCCAATTGTTATAATTGACTATAAGGATATAAACTTTTTTCACGATAAATTATTTTTCATCAATAGTAACAGTAATGATTCCCCGATTATAGTTGATTTTTCAATTTACAAATTAAAGGATTTCACAATTAAGCAATTTGCCAATAATAAACTCTTGCCGTTATTTAATGAAAATTTGCAAAATTTCCTTTTCAAATTTATTTTCATCTTTTAAAATAACTTCTCTGTATTCTGAGAAATCGTTTATAGCATCGTCATAATTATTTATACATTTTTCTATTTTCGAAATAATAGCATCAATTTCAATGATATCATCATTGAATTTGTACTCCTCTTTTATTGGTAAATCTTTTTGAAACTTAGCAGACCCCCTCTTTCCTGTAATCACACAACAACCCGAAATTGCAGCTTCTCTTGGGAATCTGTCTTTACCAGGATGATTCCCGAAATCAATATAAACTTTACTATCCTTTAAAATTGTTGAAACCTGAACAGGTGATAAATTAATTAATGGTATCCAATTTAAATGTGAAGCTTTTGAAATAATTTTTTTCGTAAATTCAAAACCTTTTGCCGGATTATACAATACATTATTTTTTCTACCTTCAGAAGTATAGTTTGGGGGTCTATTGTTCAAAAAATCAATGTTTAAATAATCTGATAAATAATAAGATCCTTGAACTCCTTTATCTTCTATAAAAGAACGAGCATATTCAGATTGAACAATATGATAAATTTTCTGAGCTGAATTAAAATTATATATTTTATACATTCCCAAAAAAGTTAATAATTTTATTTTTTTGAAACTTAACTCACGAGAGAAATTATCAACACTTAACCACCAAATTATTTTCCTTACCTTCTTATACTTATATAATAATCCTGTCATTGTTTCTGGAACAACTAAAATATTCTGCTCTTGATCTTCTAAACTAAAAGAAAAATTATTATCATATTTAATATAATTGGGGTTAATTGGTTTTCCATATTTATTTGAATATAACATTTGTGCATTAAATTCAAATTTGTTAAATTTATTAGTGTAAAACATTTGTGCACTAAATCCAAATTTGTTTAATTTATGAACTAATTGATGAAGTAGTTCGGGGCCTCCTGTAGCTATTCTGGAAGGACACATAACATATATTTTAGTGTCTTTATTTATTTTTATCATTTTTATTTATTTCCTTATTAAATTTACTTAAAGCCGATCCAACAATTTGATGCATATCATAATATTGATATTCAGCCAATCTTCCACCGAAAATTACGTTATCTTGATTGTCTGCAATAGTTTTGTATTTCTGATAAATTTTAGAATTTTTCTCATCATTGACAGGGTAATAGGATTCCATGCCTTGTACCCATTCTTTTGGGTACTCCTTAGTTATTATCGTTTTTGGTTGTTTTCCAAATTCAAAATGTTTATGCTCGATAATTCTTGTATATGGTATATCTTTATCTGTATAATTTACAACCGCATTTCCTTGATAATTTGAAATATGCAATGTTTCGTGTTCAAAACTCAAACTACGGTATTCCAATTTTCCAAATTTATAAACGACTTTTTCAGCCAAACTATTCCATTGATCTCTTTCTTCAAAATAATTTATATTGGTTTTAACCTCAATACCATCTAGCATTTTTTCAATTAATTTGGTATACCCCCCAATAGGAATTCCTTGATAAGTATCATTAAAGTAATTATTGTCGAAGGTAAATCGAAATGGTAATCTACGAATAATGAAAGCAGGTAATTCAGTAGCTGGCCGTCCCCATTGTTTCTCGGTATAGCCTTTGATCAATTTTTCATAAATGTCAATCCCCCCCAAAACCAATGCCTGCTCTTCTAAATTCTGTGGATTTTCGATATGTCTATATTCAGACTTTTGTTCTTCAATTTTTAGTCTTGCCTCTTCAGGTGTTTTAACACCCCAAAGTTGATAAAAGGTATTCATGTTAAAAGGAAGATTGTATAAATTACCTTTATAATTGGCAATGGGTGAATTAGTATATCGATTAAACTCAACAAAGGAATTTACATAATCCCATATTTCCTTATTGCTTGTATGGAATATATGCGCCCCATATTTGTGCACATTAATTCCTTCAATATTTTCTGTAAATATGTTCCCCCCAATGTGAGAACGTTTATCAATTATTAGGCATTTCTTACCTCTATTTGTCATTTCGCGCCCAAAAATACTTCCAAATAATCCCGATCCAACAATTAAATAATCATATTTTTTTACCATAACCTATTTTTTTTGCACAAATAAAACATATAGGCAGTTACAAATATTTCAGTAACTACAGTCACAATTGATATTGAATATAAAGTAAATCCGAAAGATAACCATAATAATAAAACTTGTAAACAATAAAATACTCCTGATAGAAGTATTACTCTTGTAAAATCTTTATAGAACCCAAATGGAATTAATAATTGAACGCCAAAAATATTACTTACTCCAATTATAGGAACAGTTATCCCCAGAATAACTAATACAGGAATTACGGGTAACATTTCATCTCCACCTAAAAATAAAACAATGGGTTTGGAAAAAAAAATAGTACATATAAATAACAAGGAATTGACAATTATTGAAGTTTTAAAAATTTTTTTCACAAATACTATATTTTGATCTTTACTTATTTTTGGAAAAAGCACCTGCCCTAAAATCACTTGTGGTATTTTTAAAATGGAAACTACTTTTTCTGCCAAATCATAATATGCAACTTCGCCCATACCCAAAAAAGTACCAATTAATACCTTATTTGTGCTAACATACAACCCAATAGAAACATTAGAAATAAAAATTGGCGTAGAACCCTTAAAATATTTAAATAGAATTCTAACAGATTGAAAGTGAAATTGGATTTTGTGCTTAAAAAACACAATATAAAGTGATAATATCCCCGCAATAATGGCTCCAATACCATTAATTATAGGAAGAAAAAGATAATCTTCACTAGATTGAATCAGCAAAAAAATCAAAGCAAGAAAGATTAATCTACTAATCAACGTTATAAATGTAATGTATTTCATTTTTTCAATCCCTTGAAAATACCAAACCGGAAATATCCATTCGTATAAACACAAATACATAGATAGATAGAAAAGGATTTTAACCCCATGAGCCTGCGGCAAAATATACATTAATACAGAAAGAATTATTAATGAACAAAAAAATAATATTCCTTTTATTATTAATATACTACTAATGATCTCATTTAGCTTGACTTGATTATCTCTATGAATACTGATTTCTCTTGTTGCTGATATGTTAAAACCAAAATTCACTAAAATTAATAAATAACCGATTATTGCTTGGGCAAATATTACTAAGCCATAGGTCTCTTTTCCAAGAACGCTGATCAAATATGGGTAAGTGATTAATGGTAAAATCATATTAAACACTTGCAAGGCTGACAAATATGAAAAATTTTCAATAATCGACTTGTGTGTTTTCGCCTTTTGTATTATTTTATCGATCATATTTTTAAGCTCAACACTAATAATTTGGTTTTAAAGTGTCCTTAATTTTTGTACTTTAAAAATATTAATAAAATTTTAGGAAATTTAATTTTTATTATTAATAATTATCAGCAAACAGGATAGCTTAGCTAAAATCGTCTCTTTTTTTGATCAGATGATATAAAATTGAAATAAGTGTAGCTATTAAACTATTTTGGGGTGGTAATGACAGATATTAATTCCATAAAAAATGTACAAAAGAGTTTGCATTGATCAAATAAAAATATCCTATCTATGTCTAAATGATTAAGAAATCGCTTTGAGGTAGGAAAAGAATATAAGTCATGCTTCTCAATTAGACAATTCATAAAAAATAAAAACGAACTACGAATATTTTCTTTTTCTTTCGTAATTCGTCTTTATTTGTTAATCTAACAGTTAATAAAACTGCAACTTTTATCAAATACTACTTTTTTGCCTTAATTTCAACTCTTCTGTTCTTAGCTCTACCCTCTTCTGTCATATTAGTAGCAATAGGATTTGCCTCACCATAACCAATAGCAGAAATTCGGTTAGCTGGAACACCTTTGGAAATAAAATATCTCTTAACAGATCCAGCTCTCCTATTAGACAAGCTAAGATTATAAGCAGAGGAACCAACACTATCACAATACCCTTCCACTACAAACTTAAAATCAATTTGACTTTTCATTAATTTTACAACCTCTTCTAAAGGTTTATAAGATTCTGTCTTTATTATGGAACTGTCAAAATTGAAAAATATTAATTTTGCAAAACAGTGGCTAATGCAACTGAATCATTATATACCTTAGCTATTGCAATGGTATTTAGTGAATCTAGTTTTTCTAACCCTTTTATATAATTAGCTAACATAATTATTTCGCTATCATTGTATTCATCTGAGGAAGGACGGCTTAGAAGCGCAGTTATTTTTCTTTTTTCCTCTGGATCAGATTGTAATTCACTATTTCCAGCGATTCTTTTTTCAATATCTCCAATGTATTTAGCGAATTTTGCTATTTCAGGATTTGTATAATATGTTAAGGAATCGCTTGGTGAGTTGCCAATAAATGAAGTCGGATTTTCTAAATGCTTAATATAAGCGGCTAATTTAAGTATTTCATTATTAGTGTATGAATGTGGGGTTTTAATAAAAAAACCGGCAATTTGTGCTCTGTTCTCTTTGTCGGACTCAGAAAGGCTAGCCAAAGATACTTTTGATTCTAATTCTTTAACATAATTAGAAATTTTAAGTATCTCTTCATCAGTATAATGATGTAAAGTATCTGACTGTGAAAAACAAAACAATGAGAATTGTAAAGTAAACAGTACTAAAAAAATTATTTTTTTCATATAAAAATTATATTTATCAGTATTTTGATATAAATAAGTTGTCCAATTTTCTAGCTAGCTGGCTTCTTTTATACAGAAGAAACATTCCGCTTTTTATACTAAATTCATCTTAAAAGAAGCAGTAAAAAAAATATTATTTTTTTAATTTAATTTCAACCCTTCTGTTTTTAGCCTTGCCTGCTTCCGTTTCATTTGTATCAATTGGTTTAGCTTCACCATAACCTATAGAAGAAATTCTTGATGCAGGGACACCTTTTGAAACAAAATAATCCATAACACTCTTGGCTCTTTCTTTAGATAAATTCAAATTATAGGCAACAGGCCCTATGCTATCAGTATGCCCTTCTACTACAAAGGATACATTAGTAAAACTCTTTAAAACTTTGACTGCTTCATCTAAAGGTTGATAAGATTCCTCTTTTAAAGTTGAACTATCAAAATTAAAAAATATTAATTTTTCATATTTATCTATTTCTTTTTGTCCCTCGACAACTAAAACCTGGGCTTTTGCGATTGAATCATTGTACCTCTTTTTAGCTTCTAAAGCCAAAGTATTTAAAGCATCTAACCTTTCTAAATATTTAATATAATTAGCTATTCTAATTACTTGTTTATCATTATACGTATGCAATGAATCTCTAATAAGGTCAGAAAGTATAGCTTTTTCCTCAGCACTTTTACTATTGTTTACAACAAAAACGTCATTGGGATGTGTTGCAATATAAAAAGCTGCTTTTTTTTCTAAATTCTTTATATAATTAGCTAATTTAATTACTTCAGGATCAGTATAACGGTGAAGAGAATCTTGTGAAAAACAAGCCAATGAAAATTGAATTGTGAATACAATTAAAAAAAATATTTTTTTCATTTTAAAATTTTATTTTGGGTCTTCTTTGTTAAAGTGCTAATTTGAAAATTACAAAGCATTTCCAAATTAGCGCATTAGCATATTTCAAATTATTTTTATTTGTTAAGAATATCACGCAAATATTTTGCAGCATCTTCAGCTTCTTTGCTTCTCTTGTAGGTGCTTGGCACTACTTTAACTTCTTCAACAACTTTAGCAACTTTAGCGCCACCTATTTTAAATACTACACCTGCAGAAAACTGCAAGTAATTTGAACCGTCATACTTTTTTTCTAACAAATTGAATTTAGCAACAGATTGAAGATAAATTCCAGCATTATTGAAAGCCCAAATGTTAACGCCACCACCCACATTTAAGTTACCTGAATTATCATGGTTGGTGCCTTTGTGCTGACCATGAGGGAAATCTCTGTAGGTATGACCACCACCAAGCAAAGCATAAGGATCAAACCATTTGGTATCTTCAATATTTTTTGTTAAAAGGCTATATTTAGCATTAATATCTGTGGACCAAAAATCATGGGGTTGCAAGGACGTACTAGAAAGAACTACCTGAATACTCAGTCCTTTTAGTATACGCTTTTCAGCACTGGCATGAATAGGATAATAATTCCTGCTTTCAAATACTTTAAATTCTTTTAGACGGGTATCATTGTCAACAACAATATCAGGTCCAAATTGAACAATCCAAGGAGTTTGAGTTAATTTTGACCACATGGTTGTTTTTTTTGTAACAACAGTATCTTGTCCAGGTTTTCCACCAAATTGTAAAAATGGAGTGTCTTGTGCTTGAATATTAGTAAATCCAGCAAAAAATAAAAAAGCGGATAAGGTAATTGTGATGTACTTTTTTTTCATCAGATTGTTTATTATATGAATAGATATTTTAAATTTAATAATTAATATATTTTAGAAAGCGCAATATTAAAAATAATATTTAAGAATTGCAAAATAAATATTTGGATTTGTTGAATCTTATCGTCTTAATTTTGTTTTTCGGCTATTTCAATCATCAATTCAGCATATTTTTTTCTTGCAAAAACATA
>JAZKBX010000284.1:0-5559 GCA_040388455.1 Bacteroidota bacterium | reverse complement strand
GCACTTGCTCTATACTCTAAAAACATTTCTCTGGAAATGAAAATTTACTTGTATTTCTGCGTGTGTTTCATCATTTCTTTTCAATACCACATTATCTATTTTTACCGGATGAACAGCACTCAGATTTATTAAAGAAACGACACCCTTTTTCCTTTAGAACCCAAAAATCAAGGAGATTTAATTTATGACTGTAATACTCAAACAAAATACTCAGGAAACACAGTTGGATCTGCAGGCATATTTAGCGGCCATTGTTAAATATACCGATGATGCAATTATCAGTAAATCAATGGATGGTATCATTACCTATTGGAATACCGGAGCCGAAAGGATGTTCGGATATAAAGCTGATGAAGTAATAGGGAAATCCATCAACATCCTTGCTCCACCTAAAATAGATGAGCATAAACTTATTTTGGAAAAATACAACAAGGACGAAAAAATAGAACACTATGAAACACAAAGGATTAAAAAAGATGGTTCAAAAATAAATGTATCCTTAACTGTATCTCCCATTTTAGATGACAAGAAAGTGGTTATAGGGTTTTCAAACATAGCACGAGATATTACAAAAAGATCTCTTTATTCTCAATATGTCCGTAGTTTAATTGAAGCAAGTTTGGATCCTTTAGTTATCATCAGCACAGATGGTAAAATCACCGATGTTAACGAAGCTTTAGTAAAAGTTACAGGTGTTCCCCGCGAAAAACTCATCGGTACTGATTTTTCATCTTATTTTACAGAACCGGCTAAAGCGCAGGAAGAGTATAAACAAGTTTTTGAAAAAGGTTTTGCTACTGATTACCCTTTAACAATAAAACATACAAATGGAAAATTAACAGATGTATTATTTAATTTGTCGGTTTATAAAGATAACGAGGGTTCTGTCATGGGCATTGTGGCAGCAGCGCGTGATGTTACTGAAAGAAAAAAAGCAGAAAGTAAATTCCATGGCTTATTGGAATCTGCGCCTGACGCTATTGTTATAATAAATAACAAAGGACAAATTCAATTGGTGAATTCTCAAACCGAAAAACTTTTTGGTTATAAGCGAGAGGAGATTATTGGAAAGGGGATCGAGATATTAATTCCTTCCAGCTACAAAGATGTGGATCCTGCCCATAGAAAAACTTTTTTTGATAATCCTAAAGCCCGGAAAATGGGCCATGGCTTGGATTTATTCGGACAACATAACGATGGAAAAGAGTTTCCTGTAGAAATTAGTCTGAACCCATTTGAAACACCGGACGGCTTGCTGGTGTCAGTTGCTATTCGTGATGTTACCGAACAAAAACAAGCAATACAATATACACGTAGTTTAATTGAAGCCAGTTTGGATCCGCTCGTTACTATCAGTGCAGATGGGAAAATTACAGACTTAAACGAAGCATCCGTAAAAGTTACCGGTATCCCCCGGGAGGATATGATCGGTACCGACTTCTTAAATTATTTTACCGAACCGAAAAAAGCAAGAGAAGTTTACCAACAGGTTTTTGAAAAAGATTTTGTTGCTGATTATCCATTAACCATAAGGCATATAAGCGGAAAGTTAACCGATGTATTATACAACGCTTCACTTTTTAAAGATAACAACGGTAAGGTGCTTGGCGTATTTGCTACAGCCCGTGATGTAACCCAGCAAAAAATTCTTGAAAAAAAACTGATCGAATACAAACATTTTTTTAACCACACCTCCGACTTTGCCTGCATTGCAAATATGCAGGGTTATTTCGAGATCATTAATCCTAATTTTGAAAAAGTATTGGGTTATTCAGAAAAAGAATTACTTGATAATAAGTTCGTGGATTTTGTGCATCCTGATGATATTGAGTCCACCTTAAAGGAGGTGGATAAGCTAAAAACGGGTTCTGTTACTATTAATTTTGTAAACAGGTATCGAAAAAAAGATGGAAATTATTTATGGTTTGATTGGAACGCAACTCCGGATACTGCCACTGGAAAGCTTTACTCCATGGCCAGAGATATCACCGATAGAAAAAATGCGGAAACAAATCTAAAACAAATTTCACAGGAACTAGCCCGCTCCAATCAGGAGTTGGAGCAGTTTGCGTATGTTGCTTCGCATGATTTGCAAGAACCGCTGCGGACAATTTCCAGTTTTGTACAGCTGCTGGATAAAAAACATGTCGATAAAAAAGATGAAGAGACTAAGGAGTATTTTCAATTTATTATGAAAGCGACTGAAAAAATGAAAAACCTGATTAGAGATTTACTGGACTATTCAAGAGTAGGAAAAAGTATAGTATTCTCAACCGTTGATTGCAACCTCATTCTTAAAGAGGTTATTGCTGAAATGGATGCATCAATTACGGAAAGCAAGGCTAAAATCACCTCTGCGGTACTGCCTAAAGTAAAAGGGAATGAGATACAATTAAAACAGCTATTTCAGAATTTAATCAGCAACAGTATAAAATTCAAAAAGAAAAATAGTATTCCTGAAATAGATATTACTGTTGAAGAAAAACCTACGGAATATCTTTTTGCCGTGAAAGATAAAGGCATAGGGATTGATGAGAAATACATCAACAAACTTTTCGTTCTTTTTCAGCGCTTGCATTCAGAGACTGAATATTCAGGTACAGGCATTGGCCTGGCCATCTGTAAAAAAATTGTTACCATGCATGGTGGCAAAATATGGGTAGAATCAAAATTGGGGGAGGGAAGCACTTTCTATTTCACTCTTTCCAAAGAAAAATTAAATTAAAGTTTTTGTTATTCGGTATCTCAGGATACGAATTGCATTAGACTTTATATAAGTTAAAATACATTGTAATGTTTACAATAAAACTGAGAATTAAAATGTTTATACACAATTTTCCCGACAAGCTCGAAATGACCAATGCGCGCAGTCATTTTGAGCTTGTCGGGAGAGTGTGGTTGATCGTCTAAAATAATTAATAGATAGAGTCTGTCATTAACTAAAGTTTCAGACTTTGTAAACATCTAATTATATTGATTTTTAAAGCACTTATAAAAAATCGATAAAAAAATGAACTTGTAAATATTGGTTTTTATGGATGAAGGACTAAAAATAAGCAGTTTGTTAATGCAGGTTGAAAAACTGAAGCAGGAAAATGCAATGCTCCGCAGAGATTTTAGTTCTTTGGCAAAAGGTAATACAGTTAATGTTCCTGATGCCATGAAGCCCTTGTTTGATTTAGCTCAAAAAAATGTAGGGGACTATTTTCGTGAACTTAAAATGGATCCTTCTCAAGGAACTATTGAAATTAATGATCAGCGTTATATACTTATTCGCGCTTCAGCATTGTCCATCGATTTTTTAACTACGTTCCAGAAATTATATGCCGATAGGGGCGAAAGCGAAGCATTAATCATCGGTAAGAATTTTTTATTTGATATTTCACATGTTATTGGTATGAATGACGCTAAGAATTTTTATACCAAAATGCATCTTACCGAACCCATCGCAAAACTTTCTGCGGGTCCGGTTCATTTTGCATATTCAGGCTGGGCTTATGTTGATATACTTCCGGAAAGTAATCCTTCTGCGGATGAAAATTATTATTTGATCTATCGTCATCCTTTTTCTTTTGAGGCGGATTCGTGGATTCGTGCTGGAAAAAAAGCTGAGTTACCTGTTTGTATAATGAATTCAGGTTATTCGTCCGGGTGGTGCGAAGAAAGTTTTGGGATGCCACTCACGGCAGTGGAGGTTACATGCAAAGCTAAGGGCGATGAACATTGTACTTTCATTATGTCGCCTCCACATAAAATACAAGCCCATCTTGAGCGATATACTTCATTGGCTGAAAATAGATCCGATAAAAAAATTAAATACGATGTCCCCACTTTTTTTGAACGTAAAAAAGTGGAAGAAATAATAAAGCAAAAATCTGATGAGCTTACTAGTTCCAACAAAGAGCTGGAGCAATTTGCTTATTTGTCATCACATGATTTGCAAACGCCACTTCTTACGATCTCCAATTTTGTGGGCTTGCTTGAGAAAATATATTCCGGGAAAGCAGATGAAAACACTAAATTATACTTTGGATTTATTTTGACCGCTACCTCAAAAATGCAAAACATGATTAAGGATTTGCAGGAATTTTCCAGGGTTGGAAAAAAAATATCGTTCGCAGCTGTTGATTGCAATAAAATTTTGAAAGACACCATTGATGATTTAAGCTTATCCATTAAAGAAAGTAATGCAAAGATCACCTCTGCTATCCTCCCAATGTTAAAAGGGGATAGCTTAACACTGAAGCAACTGTTTCAGAATTTGATCGGTAACGCTATAAAATTCCGAAAGAAAAATAGTACACCTGAGATATCAATTACTGTAGAAGAGAAAAGTACGGAATATCTTTTTGGTGTGAAAGACAACGGCATCGGGATTGAAGCACAACATCTCAATAAACTGTTTAGTGTTTTTCAACGATTGCATACGGATGAAGAATATCCCGGCACAGGAATTGGCCTGGCTATCTGTAAAAAAATTGTTGATTTGCATGGTGGTACAATATGGGTAGAATCGAAATTGGGTGAAGGAAGTATTTTTTATTTCTCCATTCCTAAAAAAAAATTAAATTAAAAACATTTGATCCTTATGAAAAAAATAAACTGTATCCTCCTGGTTGATGACAATCCGGCCGACAATACCTATCATAAAATTATTATTACAGAAGCGGATGTATGTAATCATATTAAAATTGTTACCAGTGGCCAGGAAGCTATTGATTATATAAATAATGCAAGTAAGCCCGGTCAGGCCGAACTCTTCCCTAAACCGGACATTATTTTTCTGGATATTAATATGCCCGGTATGAACGGATTTGAGTTTCTCGAAATCTACCATACATTAGAAGAAGATCAGAAATCGAAGGCTGTGGTTATTATGCTTACCACTTCATTAAACCCGGATGACAAAACAAAAGCAATGGGATTTAAAGAAGTAACCGAATTTCAAAATAAACCGCTTACCGTTGAAGTAATTAAGGAAACGGTAAATAAATATTTTTGATTTGAACTTTATAGGATTGCAGTTCCTAAAAATGTAAATTCAGTTTAAACTATATTGGAAGATGCAATTTTTATTTGCAATGTCATCCCGATCCCGTTTTTTCCGGAAGAGGGATCTTGTCAATTCCAGGGCAAAATCATTAATAAAAGTAAAATCCCTCGCGAAAAATTCAGGATGACATAATGAGTGTTGCGCATTGCTAGCGGTTTTCCAAACCAAAACCAGACCCAATAAGCCTCAGGCACAAGGGCTGAAAAATAATAATTTTACGAATGCCTTGGTAATCCGGAAATAAAGAGTACCTTTGCCTCAGTTTTAGTCAAAAAGGAATTTTTGCTAGGCGAATTAAACAACAGTTTCTTACCTGTTATGAGTACCTAAGAGAGGCCACGCGAGCCTGGTACCAAGAAGAGTTACTTTTGTAAAATTCAACTCATTTTCCTACAAGTTGATTAGAGTAATTATAAACTTAATAAATCATCAATGAACAAATTTGAAGCGTTAGGGCTTAACAATGCTATTGTTAAAGCTGTAACAGAATTGGGTTTTGAAAGCCC
>JAZKBX010000283.1:23779-33879 GCA_040388455.1 Bacteroidota bacterium | reverse complement strand
CCTGAAGTGATATACAAATTTTTATTCCCAATATGTGGTGTTGCTACCGGCAAATAGCCGTCTTTTATTTGTGCTTTTTGTAAAAACTGTATCAAACGCTCACGCAATGCAGCACCTTTTGGCAACCACAATGGCAATCCCATCCCTACCCTTTCAGAAAATGCAAATAATTCTAACTCTTTACCCAATTTACGATGGTCGCGCTTTTTAGCCTCTTCCAATAAAATCAAATAATCAGTAAGATCTTTTTGCTTCGTGAATGTAACAGCATAGATACGGGTAAGCATTTTATTTTTTTCATCGCCTCTCCAATATGCTCCTGCAACATTCATCAATTTCACAGCTTTAATAAAGCCGGTGTTGGGTATATGCGGTCCGCGACATAGATCGGTAAAATTGCCTTGCTCATAAAATGTAATAGAACCATCTTTTAAGCCTTCTAATAATTCGAGCTTATATTCATCACCTTTTTCTGTAAAAAAAGCAACAGCATCGGCTTTGGATACATCTTTACGGATATATGCATTGCCCAGTCGGGCTAATTCTATTACTTTATCTTCTATCTTTTTAAAGTCGTCCTGTGAAATTGTTTTTCCACCCAGATCAATATCATAATAAAAACCGGTTTCAATAGCTGGTCCGATACCAAATTTTGTTCCCGGATAAATAGCCTCAATAGCTTCTGCCAATAGATGTGCAGAAGAATGCCACAGTGTGGATTTCCCTTCCGGATCATTCATTGTTAACAGCACCAATTTAGCATCAGCAGTGATAGGACGGGTTGCATCCCAAACTTCAAAACCTGTTTCTGTTGATGTTGAGAGATTGACTTTTGCTGCTAAAACATTGCGGGCTAAACCTTCAGAAATTGATGTTGCAATTTGAAGTGCAGTAGTTCCTTTTTCGTATTGACGAACGGAGCCATCGGGTAAAGTAATATTTATCATAATTTATTTTTAAGCCGAACACCCATACAAAAGGTGTTGGAAATTAATTTTTTAAGGGTACAAAGATAGTAAATCTAATTATTTGTTGAAAATAGTAATTTTGATCGTCCATCACGAAAATCTCTTCATCACATTTTTACTACAATGAGGTTTGAATCAATTATTTTGTTTATTCAGAAAATTATTTTTTAGATTTATAATACAAAGTGGAACAATTTTCTTTTCTAAAAATAATATTTGATTGTTCATTAATCTGTTCGGCTGTTACCGAAAGGTATTTCCCTACTTCTTTATTTATCATATCTGCATCGCCTAACAACTCCGAAACAGCAAGGTTTGTAGCTTTATTCAAAATATCCACTTCACCAAAAACGTGGGATGCTTCCATTTTATTTTTCACCTTCGTTAACTCATCCACGGTAACTAATTCTGATCTTATTTTCTGAAGTTCTTCATTAATAGCAGCCTCAGCTGGTTCCATGGTTACACCTTCCGTTAGCTTTCCGGAAATAACAAATAAGCCTTTATCAAAATCACTCATCACATACGCATGAATATCACTAAACAATTTTTTATCTTTGATCAAGGTGTTGTGTAAACGTGATGAATTACCTTGCGACAATACATCCGAAATTAAATCAACAGCATAATATTCTTTATCATATCTCGAGCACATGTGATACGCTTTATAAATAGCATCAACAGGCACATCCCGCTCAACGGTTAGGCTGCGCGCCTCTGTTTGTTCAGGTTCCTGTGGTAAATTCCGTTTATTATCGGGTCCTTTAGCAATAGGGCCAAACCATTTTTCGGATAATTGTTTTACGTCTTCAACCTCTACATTACCGGCCACTACCATAATAGCATTATTCGGACAATAAAAGGTCTTGAAAAATTTTTTCACATCTTCTATCTTTACATTTTCGATATGAGAAATTTCTTTGCCAATTGTATCCCATGAATACGGGTGAACTTTATAGGCCATAGGCCTTAATAACAGCCATACATCACCATAGGGTTGATTCAGGTACCGTTGTTTAAATTCTTCAATAACCACATTGCGCTGTACTTCCAAACTCTTTTCAGAAAAGGCCAAACTTAGCATCCTATCTGATTCTAACCAAAAACCTGTTTCTAAATTGTCGGCAGGTAGCGATAAGTGATAATTGGTAATGTCATTAGTGGTAAATGCGTTGTTTTCACCTCCCACACGTTGTAATGGTTCATCATAATTGGGAATATTAACAGATCCTCCGAACATTAAATGTTCGAAAAGATGCGCAAAACCAGTTTGATCTGAATTTTCATCACGGGAACCCACATTATATAAAATATTTATGCAGGCCAGGGGCGTTGATTTGTCCTGATGGACAATTACCTTTAAACCATTCGCTAATTCAAATTTTTCAAATTTTATCATGTTTGAATCTCTTTTTTTATTTTTTCAATGCTCAATGTACAATTATTTCTGGCGCTGCTCCTTTTTTCTTACAAACTATATACCAGTTACCAATTACTATTGAGCAATAGTTCTTTCGCTTGTTTATATTCTGCCACAATTTCATCAACAATTGCTTTCGCAGGCATTATTTCACGGATCAAAGCAGCCACCTGCCCTATTTCCAGTTCGCCTTCTTCCAGGTTTCCTTCAAACATTCCTGTTTTTGCACGGCCACGACCAAGCAATTTTATTAATTCTTCTGAAGAAGCACAATTGTTTTCTGCTTCCTGAACAGCTTCATAAAATTTATTTTTCAACAAACGAACCGGGGTCAGTTGTTTCAACATCAGCTTGGTATCGCCTTCATTAGAAGCTATTACCATATTCTTAAAATTAATATTTGCCGATGCTTCATCGGAAGCAACAAAACGACTGCCAATTTGAACTCCATCGGCCCCAAGCGCCATAGCAGCAAGCATTGCCCTTCCTGTACCTATTCCACCAGCAGCTATCACAGGTATTTTAACCGCTTGTTTTACCAATGGGATCAGGCACAGTGTAGTGGTTTCTTCACGTCCGTTATGCCCGCCTGCCTCAAAACCTTCAGCCACAATTGCATCTACTCCAGCTTCTTCAGCCTTCTTAGCAAACTTTGCATTGGAAACAACATGTATTACAATAATTCCATGATCCTTTAATTTTTGTGTCCAGATCTTAGGATTTCCAGCAGACATAACTACAACTTTCACTCCTTCCGAAATAATAATATCGATATGTTTATCAATATCCGGATAAAGCATTGGGACATTCACACCAAAAGGTTTATCTGTTGCTTTTTTACATTTTTGAATATGTGCTTTCAATACATCAGGATACATACTTCCACTACCAATCACTCCCAAACCACCAGCGTTGCTAACAGCCGAAGCCAGTTCCCATCCGCTGCACCATATCATCCCTGCTTGCATTATAGGATACTGAATTTTTAATAGTTGTGTAATTTTATTGTCCATTATTAGTAGTTTTTGTTGGTATGGATTTGCGAAGGTAAAATTTTATTTGGGGTATTTTTATTGATATTTTTTGTTTCAGGATAAGTAGTTGGATTACTGTTCAATATAAACCATTAAAACTGCCATAATTAGACCCTAATTAGATGATTACCATCGATTTATTGAAATCAAATTAAGTTTTTGTAATTTTGCAAATAATAAAATTGGAAATTTGATAGGTTGTTCAGATCTCTATGAACACTAATTTAACAATTTTGCAATTTATCAGTAGGCAATTATTTTAATTTAACATTTTTTCAATTAGCCATTTTACAATTTACCGGATCACTAATTGCCTATTGTACAATTGCTTAATTGTTAAATTTTTATTTTTTTTAATCCGGAATCAAAATGAAATACCGAATTTCCCATCCTACAAAAAAACTGCTTGGCAGTATTGAGCTTACACCTTCAAAAAGCATCAGTAACCGAGCTTTAATTATACAGGCACTTTGCGCTGAAAAATTTGAGATAAAAAATCTTGCCACGGCTGAAGACACCTTGGTTTTAAAACAGATCCTTACCTCATTAACAAATAACACCGAAGCATCTGAAACCACTTATGATATTGGTGCTTCCGGAACTGCAATGCGTTTTTTAACAGCAGTATTTTCAACAAAAAAAGGAACACATATTTTAACAGGAACACCGCGTATGAAAAAACGCCCAATTGGAATATTGGTAAATGCGTTGCGTGACCTGGGAGCTAACATTGAATATTTAGAGGAAGAAGGTTTTCCTCCACTAAAAATTACCGGAAAAACATTAACAGGAACGGAAATAGAAATGAATGGAAATGTTAGCAGCCAGTTTATTTCTGCGCTATTGCTTATTTCGCCTGAACTGCCTAACGGATTGGTTATTAAATTTACAGGAGAAGTAACATCTCGCCCGTATGTTAATATGACATTGAAAATGATGGAAGAATTCCGTGTTTATGGGCAATGGCACGACAATTTTATTTCGGTGAGTAAACAACAATATCATAAAAAAAGTGAGCCCTATTATTTATTTGAGGTAGAAGCAGACTGGAGTTCGGCAGCCTATTGGCATGCTATTGCAGCATTAGCAAAAGAAGTTGATTTCACTATCAAAGGTCTGAAACATCCTAGCTTACAAGGTGATTCAATTGTTGGCGACATTTTTACTTTCCTTGGAGTAAAAACTGAGAAAATTGAAGATGGCATTCATTTAAAAAAAATTAAAAGCCATAAAGAACATTTCGGTTTTGATTTTTCTGATTGTCCTGACCTGGCCCAAACATGTGCAGTAGCAGTAAGTGCATTAAATATACCTGCTCTGTTTAATGGGGTACATACGTTACGCATTAAAGAAACTGACCGGATCATTGCATTAAAAAATGAGTTGAATAAATTAGGGGTAGAAGTAGAAATTTTAAATGATAATTCAATAGAAATTAATCCGCAATCAACCCTTGTCTCCCCTTCCTCTGCTATTGATACCTATGATGACCATCGTATGGCAATGGCTTTTGCTGTATTGGCAATGAAGCTTGATTCAATTACTATTGAGCATCCTGAAGTTGTAAAAAAATCGTATCCGGATTTTTGGAATGACCTGAAAAATGTTGGTTTTATAATAGAAGAAGAATAAGGACCTCCTAGCTTCCCCGAAAAGGGATGAACAACTTACCTCTGTTTTGTATGCGTGAATTGTGCATGGTTCTCCTCCTCTTTGGGGAGATTGGAGAGACTATTGTTTTATTGCAATCTCTGCTAAAACAGCATAATGGTCGGAAAGGTCTTTATTATCTTTGCTCCAGTATTGTTGGAAAATTTTCACACACCGCTGAGTGAAATTAACTTTACACCCGTTGTTTCTGCATAAAATATAATCGATAAGATGGGGCTTGTCACTAGCATCACGCAGATCATTTTTCCCTCCGCCTGAAGAAAACTGATTTTCTCCAGTAATTTCTCCATCTTCAACATCCATAGTAGAAAGCAATTGCTGATAAACTATTTCGTCTGCTTTAGAAGTATTCAAATCACCCACAAAAAATTGAGGCACGCCTGCTTCAGCATGAGGTATCATTAATTGATTTTTAATTTCTTCATATTGAATCTGCCTTATTTTTTCTCCGGTCATCTTCCTTCCATCGGCAGCCTGCAGGTGGGTTCCTATAATTTGAACTTTACGATCATTCTTAATTACATCAACAAGTACTGCTCCTTTTACTGCAAAACAATCTGAACCTCCACATACCGAAAAATAAATATCGTCAATCACTTTTAAAGGAAGTTTGCTGATAATAAAAATACCTGTACTTACTTTGTAGAAATGTTTGTGTTTGGGGCTTCCTGATTGATAAGGGAATTTGTCCTGCAATCCTTTCCAGATGATATTTCTTGCTTTATTATCAAACGCTTCCTGAAAAACAATAACATCAAAATTCTGATCTTTCAATTGCTCAACAATTGCATGAGCCCTTTTGATCTGCCCATTTTTAAATGCAATTCGCGGACGCATATATAGATTCCAGGTAAGGATGCTCAATTTTTCATTATCTGTGGATATCTGTTCAGACTGCGCTGTTGCAGTGTTTAAAAAAAACGAACAAAGAAAACAAGAGAATAACAAAGAAAAAAAATAGTGTTTTATCATCTGAAAAATGTTTTAATTTTTGGAACTATATTTTAATATGGAATATTTAATTTTTTATAAATGAAACTTAACAGCCACAAAGGGCCAATCAATAAAAACTGCAAGTCCTTTAAAAACGATGGTTTCTTACCTTCTATATTATGTCCGATAAATTGTCCAACCCAGGCAACAGCAAAAATCACAATTGAAACAAGCCATAAAGGTGGCGTTTCAAGCTTTGCAAGGTAATAGTTTCCAAATACCAACATGGCTGTCACAAATAGCATACCTACCGTTAAAGGAGTTGACAAAGTGGAATAATAAAACAAAGCAAACAACATAAATAAAGTTCCGAAATTAACCGGAAAATTAAATTTATTAAATAATTCCGGAGTAGGAATTGACCACAGAAGTCCCACCAAACTAAACATTATAAGCGGAACACATAACCAGTGAACTGTTTTATTTGTTTTATTCTGATGGCTTTCTCCGTACTCAGTAAGCCATTGATGAATTGTTTTCATACCAGATTTTCGATGATTTTAAATGCTCGTAAAGTTAACTAAAAAAAATCACTAAAAAAAACTTTTTATAGTCACCTCCCACACCAAATGAACCTGAAAAGGTTCAATCAATTGTTAATAAAGCGTATTTAGAAAAGCAGACAAAAATAATACACTCCTTTAATATTAAATACAGACGAATATTCCTTTTAAAAATACAAAACATCACTGTAATGAGTGACCGATGTCATTGAGTAAAAAACCACTTGGCGATATTTTTGTTTTAAATTTTTATTTCAATTAATCAATACAATCACCTGCAAATCAGAAATCCTTAAACATTTAATTTAATTGATATAAAATGAATCCTTTACAAAAGAAGATGAGAGCCTACATTGTGCCTCAGGAAATAAAAAAGCATGGTTATTATCCTTTTTTCAGAGAAATCGAATCCGCTCAGGATACGGAAGTTTTAATTAAAGGAAAAAAAATTCTGATGTTTGGTTCAAATAGTTATTTGGGATTAACCAACCATCCGAAAACAAAGGAAGCCGCAATAAATGCGATCAAAAAATATGGTACCGGTTGTGCCGGTTCTCGCTTTTTAAATGGCACTATTGATCTTCATATCCAATTAGAAAATGTTCTCGCGGATTTTGTTGGAAAACCTGCAGCTATTGTTTTTAGTACCGGACTACAGTCGAATCTTGGTACAGTTTCTACATTAACAGGGAGAAATGATTATATATTAATTGATGAACTTGACCATGCTTCTATAATTGATGGATGCCGCCTTTCATTTTCTAAAACCATTAAGTATAAGCATAATGATATTGATGATCTGGAAAATATACTCAAATCGTTACCATCAGCAGGTATTAAACTAATCGTTGTAGACGGTGTTTTCAGCATGGAAGGCGATGTAGCTAATCTTCCTCAAATTGTAAAGGTTGCAGAAAAATATTCGGCAAGTATCATGGTTGACGAAGCCCATTCTTTGGGAGTATTTAGTAAAAATGGTTCTGGAGTATCTGCTCATTTCGGTTTAACCGATAAAATAGATATCATCATGGGAACCTTTAGTAAATCCCTTTCTTCTGTTGGCGGGTTTATTGCAAGTGATGAACATACCATCAATTACCTGAAGCATCAATCCCGTTCACTTATGTTCAGTGCCAGTATATCACCTGCCAATGCAGCAAGTGTTCTTGCGGCAATAGAAATAATTAAATCAGAGCCCGAGAGAATAGAACAATTATGGAAAAACACCAGGTATGCATTAAAAAGTTTGAAAGACCTCGGGTTTGACGTAGGCAAAACCGAAACACCTATAATTCCAATATACGTAAGAGATGATGTCAAAACTTTTAAGCTTACAAAAATGCTTCAGGATGAAGGAGTTTTTGTAAATCCTGTTGTTTCACCTGCAGTAAAGAGTGATTCTTCACTGATCAGATTCTCTTTAATGGCGACACATACCAGCCAGCAAATTGATGTAGCAATTGGAAAAATAGATAAAATTGCAAAAATTTTGAATCTGAAAGAACAATTCGTTATTAGTTAAATAGAGTTGTGAAAGTATTTAAACCTAATCTAAAACAAGATTTATAAAACGTTAAATTTCTCATAGTCTATGATTCAAATAAAAGAAGTACATACAAAAGAAGAGTTGTCAAACTTTATAAAATTTCCAGACAAATTATATTCAGGAAATAAATTCAGAGTTCCTCAACTTCATCTGTATGAAAAATCGATCCTCAAGCCGGAGAAAAATCCGGCTTTTGAATTTTGTGAAGCCAAATATTGGCTGGCTTATCAGAACGATAAGATCGTAGGAAGAATTGCAGGAATTATTAATCGAAAAGCAAATGAAGTGTGGAATGAAAAAACTGCCCGGTTTGGTTGGATTGATTTTATTGACAATACAGACGTGTCAACACATTTAATAAAGGCAGTAGAAGAATGGGGTAAAACAAAGGGAATGACAAAAGTACAAGGGCCTATGGGATTTACTGATATGGATCTTGAAGGTATGTTGGTTGAAGGTTTTGATGAAGTTGGAACACAAGCTGTTATTTATAACTATCCTTATTATCCTGTTCATTTAGAAAAAAATGGTTACTCGAAAGATGTGGATTGGATACAATTCAAAATAAAAGTACCCGATCAGGTTCCTGAAAAAATTAAAAGAATTTCCCAAATTGTTCAAAAAAAATATGACCTAAGACCATTAAAAGCAACAAATGCTAAAGACATAATTCCTTATGCAAAAAAAATGTTTGGAACTTTAAATGAATCATTTAAAGATCTGTATGGTTTTGTACCACTTACCGAAAAGCAGATCGACTATTATATCAAACAATATTTTTCGATGGTTCACCCTCCCTATATCTGTTTTGTGCTTGATAGACATGATGAAGTAGCCGGTTTTGGAATATCTTTTGCTTCCCTTTCGGAAGCACTTATAAAAACAAAAGGTAAATTATACCCTACCGGTTTTATACATATTTTAAAAGCTATGCGAAAAAATAATAAAGTGGATATGCTTTTACAAGGAGTTAAACCGGAATACCAAAATAAAGGAGTACCTGCTATTTTTTTTTCGGAAATGATGCAGGCATACATTGACAATGGTGTTAAAACAGCTATTTCCAGCCATGCTCTGGAGACTAATGAAAGCGCGTTTCTAATGTTCAAAGATTACGATCATAAACAACATTTAAGAAGAAGAAGTTATATTAAACATATATAATTAAAAATGAAGAAAATACTTATAACAGGCTCAAATGGATTTATTGGAAGTTTTTTGGTAGAAGAAGCACTCAAAAGAAATTACGAAGTGTATGCAGGAATCAGAAAAACAAGTAATACCGAGTATCTTACTGATCCGAGAATAAAATTCATTGAACTTGATTTTTCAAATCCTAATTTCCTGGAACTTCAGGTATCAAAATTGCCCAGTTTTGATTTTGTGATCCACAATGCAGGAACAACAAAAGCATTCAAAAAAAAAGATTATTTTATTTCGAATTACCAGTACACAAAAAATATTGTTGATGTATTGATCAGCCAGAAAAAAGTAAACAAGAAATTTATTTACATGAGCAGTCTCGCTGCTTACGGCCCTGGCGATCCTTTACAACTCAACTCTGTATCATCAACTGATACACCAAAACCAGTTACATCATACGGGAAAAGCAAACTCGAGTCTGAAAAATATTTAATTTCATTAACAGAATTCCCTCATATTATAATCAGACCAACAGTAGTGTATGGTCCCAGAGAAAAGGATCTATTTACCATATTCAAACTTATCAATAATAATCTTGAACTATTTGTTGGTTTCAAAAACCAACAGCTGACTTTTATATATGTGAAAGATCTTGTAAAAGCAGTGTTTCAAACGATGGAATCGAATGTTATAAATAAAGGATATTTTGTTTCGGATGGAAATGTTTATGATGCACAATCACTTGGAGATATTATCAAAAAACAATTAGGAAAAAAAACAGTGCGGATATACGTTCCCAAACACCTGGTGCGCGTAATTGCT
>JAZKBX010000283.1:18647-23679 GCA_040388455.1 Bacteroidota bacterium | reverse complement strand
TGCACAACTAAAAACTCATAATAGAAACAAAGCCTTCAATAGATTTATTCAAAAGGAATTATGAAAAAAAATTTAATGCTCCTGTTTCCTGCACCATTTTTAGCTTTACAAAACAACTGGAAAGAAGCATGGAGCTTCACATCATTCAGAATTCAGTCAGCAGTAACGCTTTCAATTTTAGCTTTGTTGGGAGTTTCTATTCCGCCATTTTTCAGGTATATTCAATCTACACCGGGTTATATAATTAATGATGTAATTTTAAATTTACTTCCTGTTCAGGATTTTTCCCTGAGTATTTTCCTGCTGATTTATTCTGTGATATTGCTAACCGCTATTAATCTCAGCACTTCTCCAATTCTTTTTTTAAAATGCATCCAGGCTTATTGTTTGCTGGTAGTGATCCGCATTTTTTGTTTATATATGGTTCCCCTGGATCCGGAACGTTTAATGATCCCATTGGATGACCCTTTCGTGGGGCGATTGTTTTATGATGGTACAGTGATAACAAAAGATCTCTTTTTTTCAGGCCATGTTTCAACCATGTTTTTATTTTTTCTTGCGATTCCTTTTCGTTCCTTAAAATATTTTTTTGTTGTCGCAACCATACTGGTATCTGTTTTTATTTTGATCCAACATGTTCATTATACTATTGATGTGGCAGTTGCCCCTTTTGTTTCATGGATCTCTTATCGCGTGGTACAGAAGATTCCCTGCCGACCAAATAAATGAAATTTTGGGTGATTTGAATTGGCGCTGAGTTGTACAAAAAAAAATTTGGACCTTCCAACAAAAATTGTAAATTTGAAATTTACAACCTTAACCAGGTGCCTTTTCTATTTTATAATATTGGTACTCAAAAACAGATCGTCCGCATGGAAAAAATATTTTTACTCCTTTATACGCTAAATTCAATTTCAGTTTTTTCTCAAATTACTTATCCAGGAACACCTACAACCGGGACTTCTGAGATGGTTTTTGATTATTCAGTTGACAAATGTAATTTGATAGACATTCCGGACGCCCCTGCCCGGGCTTTTCGTGATGCTGCTGACAAGATCAATCTTATTGCATCTCATTACACAACATGGCGAATGACCGGGACAAATTTCACAGCACTTACAAAAGATTGCACCCCTGTTATGACATCACATCAGGATAGCAATCCTGGAACTTTTAACAATAATGAATGGATTGTGGCACCTTACACTAGTGATGGAATCAATATTAATGCACTCGTTCACAATGAATATGTCCCATGTGGAAATGCCAATAATTGCTGGTATAATTCTATCACTACAGTATCCTCAGCAGATAGCGGCAAAACATATACACATCTCACAGCCCCTAACCATTTGGTAGCAGCTTCTCCCTATCAATCACTTTACCCAACTACTCACGCACCTTTTGGAATTTTTGGAGGCTCAAATATTATTAAGAAAGATGGCTACTATTACGCAATGGTTCATTTAGAAGCTCACCTCCTTCAACAGGCAGGGACTGGCATAATACGAACCAGTAATTTAAGTGACCCCACAAGTTGGAGAGGGTGGGATGGAACAGGTTATAATGTCCAGTTTGTAAATCCATATACACAATCAGGATACAATATTCCAGATAAAATACTTGCACCTGTTTCGTATGATAATATTGCCAAAATGTGCGCAAACCTGACCTATAACACCTATTTTGGAAAGTATATGGTAGTTGACTACACTACAGGAGTAATAAATGGTTCGACAATTTGGGGATTTTATTATGCACTTTCTAACGACTTGATCACATGGTCTTCGAAAAGATTGATCCTTCAAACAAGTTCAACATGGGCTGCCGGAGGCTCTAATTACCCATCCATCATTGACCATGCAGATACTTCAAGGAATTTTGAACGTGCTGGCCAATCTGCTTATTTATATTATACGAAATGGAATTCTGGAACCTATGACCGAGATTTACTAAGAATTCCTGTAACATTTAATAAAGAAATTGTTTCTTCACTTGTTGTAAATTCCACTTCAGATACAGGAGACAAAACACCGGGTGACGGCCTGTGTTTAACAACAGGCAATGTTTGTACCTTGAGGGCAGCAATTGAAGAATCAAATGCCCGTCCGCCATACGATGGGTATGATACCCTTGCCTTACCTGTTACTTTTAACATCTCAGGAACGGGAGTAAAAACGATAACACCTTCCACTTTTTTTCCTGACATTT
This sequence comes from Bacteroidota bacterium, assembly GCA_040388455.1. Taxonomy (GTDB): domain Bacteria; phylum Bacteroidota; class Bacteroidia; order 2-12-FULL-35-15; family 2-12-FULL-35-15; genus 2-12-FULL-35-15. Next base: position 21,468 of record JAZKBX010000283.1, on the reverse strand, counting down.
TTTATCCATTACAAATAAATGGCTATACACAAACAGGAGCCAGTGTAAACACAAATAATTTTAATCAGGGAATGAATACAGCAATCACTGTTGAGCTTGATGCAAACCTTGGTGGTGCAGCATTGGCTTTCCACTCTGGCAATAATGTTGTACAAGGCTTAGCATTTATTAATGGGACAATTGATTTTTTATATGAAGATGGTTATTCAAAAACCAAAGACAACAATTCCGTAAATGGTTGTTTTATTGGGATGGGGACTGATGGAACAACTCCATATACTTCTGCAATAAATATAATTAATCAAAATGGAAATGTTATTGGCGGCACAACCAATGCTTCCAGAAATTTAATCGGTGGAGGCGTAATAATTTCAAAATCCGAAAACAATGAAATTATTGGTAATTACATTGGGACCACAACAACTGGCATGCTTTCCAGTGGGACCAACGCGAATGGTGTTCAAATTGGTGACTCTTCGGCTTACAATACAATTGGAGGCACTGATATACTGGAAAGAAATCTGATCTCAGGAGGTAATGTGGGTGTATCATTGCGAGGAACACACAACAATGATAATTATGTAATAGGAAATTATATAGGCGTTGCTAATGATGGAATTTCAGCTCTCGGCAATGTTAGTTCAGGTATAATGTTAGCGGATAGCGCCCATTCCAATTCTGTTTTAAATAATGTTATTGCGGCCAACTCAATTGATGAGGCCGGTATTTGGATAGATAGCGCTTATAGTAATAGTATTCAATCCAATTTTATTGGAACAGATTTAAATAGGACAGCAATCATTGGAAATGGAGCGCCAGGTATGTTTAGCGCTGGTATTATGTTGTTAAACGGAAGTGCAAATAATACTATTGGTGGTATCAATGCAGTTGAGGGAAATGTGATCGCTAATAATAATAGTTTTGGCATATCATTATACTCCAATTCAGGAAATGGGAATTCCATGTTATCTAATTTAATATATGACAATACTGAAATGGCCATTGACTTATTTGCGGATTATTCACCTAACGTAAACGACAACCTGGATAGTGACATCGGACCAAATGAAAGTCAAAATTTCCCGATTTTAACCGGAGCCTTCGCCACGGCAACCGATGTTTCTATTTTAGGAACATTTAACTCGAAGGCCAATTCCGCTTATACCATCCAGTATTTTGCAAACACAGCTTGTGATCCATCCGAAAATGGAGAAGGGGAAGAATTAGTGGGCACACACACTATATCAACTAATGGTTCTGGAAATGCAACGATCAACATACAGTTTAATATTGCTGTGCCTATAGGTAGTTTTATTACTGCTTTAGCAACGGATGCTTCAAATAACACTTCTGAATTTTCTGCTTGCACATTGGTTGAAAGCGTTTCCACTCCTATGGTAACAGCCATTGGTGCCTTAACTTTTTGTGAAGGTGATTCTGTAACACTTACATCAAGCACAGCAGATTCTTATTTATGGTCAAACGGGGAAATAACTCAATCAATTACGGTGGACTCTTCTTCCAATTATTTTGTTACAACCGATACCGTGGGTTTATCCGTTTCTTCTGCAACAACAGTTGTAACAGTAAATCCATTGCCATCAATAAGCATAAGCGGAATTATAACAATTTGTAATGGTGCTTCAACAACACTTACAGCAAGTGGTGCTGATTCTTTTCTCTGGGTAAGCGGACCTTCAACTGCAGCTTATTTAGTTTCACCAACCACACCAACTACTTATACCGTAACAGGAACTATAACTGCAACAAGCTGCTCAGACACAGCATCACAATTAGTAATTGTAGAAACCTGCACTGGAATAGCAGAAAGCACACCATTGCAAGACGTTAAGGTGTATCCAAATCCAACAAATGGCTTCTTTAACATTACCATTAAAAATGCAAATTTTAATACCATATTAATAAGTGTTATTAATATGGTAGGTAAAGAAGTATTCAGCTCTCTGGAGAATACTATCACAGCGGGTTACAGCAAACAGATCAATTTACAAAACTTAGCAAAAGGAATGTATTACATTAAAATAAGCACTGGAGCTGAAGTAGCAATCAAAAAAATAATTGTCCATTGATCATTTAAATAACAAAATTATTGTTTCACTAATACTGGTATATTTACACCAGAGTGAAACATAGTTACATGGGATACAATATTTATAAGCTTTTGTGGTTCGTCAATGAGCTGATAGCTGTTCAAATGTAAAATCAATTTTTTTAAGTAAGTTATTTCTCTTTCCTCTTTTTTTCTTCCAACAGCACATTCACTTTTTTGACTAGCTCATACTTTTCTTTTAAATCCATTAATTGATTTTTAAGTAAACTGAATTCCGAATCCCCCTCTGCTGAAGTATAAGCTTTCCCTTTTTTTACGTTTTCCGTACTTTCTATGTTTGGTGGTAATTTGTGATTGATAAAAACAGTAAAAAAATCATAATTAAGCGCTTTACAAAATTTTTGAAGCAAGGCGGTATCTATTGATTCTCTTTTAAAAATAGCATAAATATTTTGCTTGGATGTATTAATGGATTTCGCCAATTCTGTGGTTCCTATTCTTAAAACTTTAGCGTGTGCTTTTATTTTTTCACCAATGTGTATTTTCATAAGTACAAAATTGGAATACTAAAAGACATTTTTGAATTAATTAAGTATAAAATTTATTTACTTATAGTAATATTTTAATTGATTTTATGTAAACTATTTGTTTACATTTGTAAGAAATTACATTTAAAAAAACTACTACTAACATAACTCTTTCTGTATGAAAATTGAAAAATATATAGCCAATGACGAGACGAAATCGGAA
>JAZKBX010000283.1:0-18637 GCA_040388455.1 Bacteroidota bacterium | reverse complement strand
CATTTGATGGTGTTGGCTATGGTCACTGCGTTCAGGATGAGCAGCCACCACCTACATTTTGAAGATATTATATAAAAAGAGAAGAAAATAAATCTCCTACCAAAGGCCGACAAAGATCTTCTCATTGAACATGTTGCCCATGACTTAAAAGGAGTAATTGGGCAAATTGGTAGTTTGAATGAAATTCTGAAAAACAAACTGCAAAATAACGATGATACTGAAATACATCAACTTCTTTTATACATAGATTCTATATGCAAGCATGGAAACCAAATCACCAATAATTTAATGGAAACGTCTGAATTGGAATCGCTTGAAGAAACCAATATAGAAAAATGTTCTCTTAATCAACTTATTATCCAACAGGCAAAAATTTATAAACTTCAAACTGACAAAAAACAAATTACTTTCCAAACAATAATTCCGGAGAAGCAATTCATTTTTAAAATCAACCGCCCACAATTCATTCGGGTATTAGATAATTTGTTTTCTAACGCACTTAAGTTTACTGAGGATAGAGGACAAATAAAAATTATTCTATGTAATAAAGGAGGGAAGGCCAACATTATTGTAAGTGATTCAGGAATAGGGATTCCGGGTGAATTACAGAAAGAAATTTTTAAAAAATACTCGAAAGCCAAACGTAATGGAATACAAAATGAAAAATGCACAGGTTTGGGCCTTTACATCGTCAAAAAAATAATTGACTTACACAAAGGGGAAATTTGGTTTAGCAGCGAAAAAAATAATGGTACAACTTTTTATGTTGAGCTAAGTAACGGGACTATAATATAGCTGAGAGTAATGGAAAACCGCAACCAATCAGACGTGACAAGAATTTTTACTTCACCAAAAAAGAAATTGGTTTTCCTGTACAGCCATTCGGAAATTGAATATTCAACATCATTGCTAATGTCGCGGCCACATCAGTGATGTAAACCTGTTCGGCTGAACTACCTTGCCGGATGTTCCAACCATGAAAAATCAATGGAACATGTGTATCATAGCTATATGGTGAACCATGGGTTGTTCCTGTGTATGAATAACCATCAACCCATCCGGGTAAATAATTTACCAGAACATCACCGGAACGTTTTGCATTAAAACCCTTCTGCATTAAATAGCGTGAACCCTCTGTAAAGGATGCATTATTTAAGGTTGTAGCAGTAAGCACCTCGGCAACACCTTCTGCATTAAGCAAAAATGCAGCCACTTCATTCTGCACTTTTTCTAATTCTAATTTTTTATTATCAATCGCTGCATGATTTAAAAACACTTGCTGATTCTCAAAAGATAGCGCCAAAGTATCACCATAAGATTTTAATAAATGATCCTTTAGATCTTTAAGTACTTTCGACTCTGCAACATACCCCGCAGGAATTTTCAGATCAATCAAATAAGATGGGACTTCAGGTGCTGCATGGTCAGCTGTTAAAAATATCAACGCATTATTTTTTCCAACCTGCTCATCAATAAATTTTAAAAGTTCTGCCAGATCTTTATCTAGTCGAATATAATCATCCTCCTGCTCAACAGAATTTGGACCATAGGCGTGACCAATATAATCAGGTGAAGAAAACGAAACAGCTAAGAAATCTGTAGCTTCCGATTTTCCCAGATTTTCATTTTTCATTACGTCAATTGCAAAATCTTTTGTTAACGAATTCCCAAAAGGAGTATTGCGAATCATGTTCAAACCACCATTGGCTTTCATCAGTTCCGGTAAATTGTGAGGAAATACAGGTTTTGTTTCACCTTTAGCAACAAATTCATATTTATTATCATCAGGTAAACTTTCAGTATACATTTCTAGTGGCAATAATGTGTTCCAGGGCTGGCTCAAATATTTTTTAGCCAATTCTTTTTTATTAAATTCCTGAACCCATATTGGTAATTCTTTCATATAATAAGTACTCGTAATAAAACCACCAATACTCCCATCGTACCAATAAGCAGCATTTGCAATATGCCCGGCAGGCAATATGGAACTGCGATCTTTTAAGGCAACACCAATTACTTTTGATTTCATATTTGACGAAATACGTAATTCGTCAGTTATGGTGCTTGTAAGCATATTCACAGGTGAGCGTTTACCTTCATTTGCGGTGGTTCCTACACCAATTGAATTCTTGTCTCCGGCACAGTATAAACTTTTTCCTGTTGTTTTATCATACCAATCATTTGCAATAATACCATGCACAGCGGGGGTTGTTCCTGTGTATATCGAAGCGTGGCCTGGACCTGTGTAGGTCGGCACATAATTAAAATTAGTATTTCTACAGAAAAAACCTTCATTCACCAAACGTTTAAAACCATCGTTCCCAAACTTATTCCAATAGCGATAAATATAATCGTAACGCATTTGATCAACCACAATTCCAACAACCAATTTTGGTCTAGCAGGCATTGCAATTGCAGCTTCTGTTTTTACAGGTGCTTGAGCAAAAAGACTTAGTGCAAAAACACAGGCGATAATACTTAATTGATATTTCATATTTCTTTCAATTTATCGTCCTGACAGGGTTTTTCACCCCTGTTAGGGTTTATTTTTTATTATTTCAATCTATTTACTCTTTCTGCACCGATTAAATAACCTTGATAATTTTTTAATTAAATTGGTTGAGTTCCGCATTCTTTCAGAATAGTATTTTAAAATTCCTTCTCACTTTCAACACCAAACAATTTACCTTTTTTCCAAAGTTGAAGTTCTTCTTCCAAATATTTACTGTTTCGTTTTGTTAGCTCAGATGGATCCAAATCGCTCAAATCTGGCTTACCTGCATTTACCCATGCGGTATACCAAAAATTAGCAGTGGCATCAATAGATGCACGCATTTGTTTTTCTACCATTCCGTTTAATGCACTGTGAAATTGAGTTGCATATTCATCAGAGAAAATTTTTGAATTATATTTACTCTTAATTTCTTTTCCCTCGCTATCGGTTTTGAAAATTTTAACCTCCGAAATTTTCTTCCTCAATTCACGGTCTGTATATAAGAGTGTATCTTTCAAACGATGTGATGACATAATGATTCTCCATGTCTCTTTTCGAACATCTTCAATAAATTTAACTTCATTTGAATGAAAATTGTATTCTTTACCAAATAATTCCGGCAAGCGTGATTCCCACAAAGCATGAATCCCTTTTTGATTGGTCATCTGCCCGTCATAATTTGCGGAAGTATGCAATGGCATATGCGCATCACCAATATAATGGCCCAGATCAGCAGCAATAAAAAGAATTTCTGTTTTCTTTTTCTCTTTAAAAGCCTTGGTTAGTTTGTCCATAAGATCTTCCATATACCAAGGTAAAATTCCATTTTGCTGAAGAAATTTTTCATCATATTTACTTTTGGCTTCTACTAAGGTTTTCGGTAAACTATCCAAAGCACCAAAATTTTCCAGATCAATAAAATGGCGGGGACCTTCTCCTTTATCACTTAATGTATATTTTCTTAGATCGGGTACTGTGGCTTCCTGCGTAATAAAATCAATGTGGTTATAGAAAAAACTTTGAAGCGGTGCTGGCAATGAAAACACTGCGGCCCTGTTAATATGTTCATGTCCAAAAGTGCCCCAGGATATTAACAAAGAAGATAAACCTGCAATACAAAAAATAACAACTAATTTTTTCATCTGATTTTTTTTATGACTTATTTATATTTGTTTGGTTAAAAAATAAATTAATGCAACACATACCGTTACACTTATTAAAATATTTGCGATCGCAATCATTAAATTTCCCGATCGCATTAGCTCTACGGTTTCGAAACTAAATGTGGAAAATGTGCTGAAACCACCACAAAAACCTATCAGAATAAACATTTTTAAACCCGGATTAGTGATCAATTTTTCACTAAACATTCCAACTGCAAGAGCAAGTATCAAACAACTGATAATATTTGAACATAATGTAGCAACAGGAAAAACAGATTTAAAATTTGACTGAACAAATGCTCCAATACCAAAACGGGAAATGCTCCCCAATCCGCCACCCAAAAATATCAAAAGCAAATTATTCATGAGTTAATTCAATATTATTTTTAGATTTTTAGATCTTTAAATCTTAGTTTTGGTCGTAAGGACAGAAATTCAAAAGAAGTACAATCAATTTCAATGTTCTTACAAATATAAAATTTTATTTTTTACGATGTCGTTCATATAACCACTTATTTGCTTTAAAACACAGGTAAGATGTGCCTGCACCAATGGCAGCACCTGCTAAAACATCACTCGGATAATGTACTCCCAGATCCATCCTAGAATAGCCCACAGAACCAGCCCAAACAAATGATGAAGCGATAATATACCATTTTGGAAAAGCTAAAGATAATGATGTAGCTGTTGCAAAAGCATCTGAAGTATGTCCGGATGGGAATGACGGACTTCCGGCATTCATGGCTTTATCTATTGCAGGATAAGTAATAAATGGTCTTTCCCGCTTCACAGTATATTTCAAGCCGGTTGTTATTCCAGCTGCTATTGCCAACGATGCACCAATAACTATTCCTTTATTTTTCAAGCAACTGTCGTGCTTTACAAGGCCCATTCCTATGACAGTTAAAGGAACTGCTATGCTCACAGGGACTACCGAATTACTAAGGGCAATAAATGTATTATCTAATTTTTTATTACGGTTGAGATTAATACTTTTCAAAATATCAATGTCTACATTCTGGGCAGATATAGTAACATTCAAAGAAATAAAAAAGAGTAAAATATATTTCATTCCGTTTTATATATTTTACTTTGACCAAAAACATATATTTTAAAAACAGCAACACCAATCCCCATCCCTATAATTGCTCCTACAGCAACATCAGCAGGATAATGTACACCACTGTATATACGGCTGTATGCAACTAATGAAGCCCATAAAAAAATAAGGGACCCAAAATACTTAAATCTTGCGCGAAAGAATAAACTTAAAAACATTGCCAAGGCAAATGTGTTAGCGGCATGTGAAGAAACAAAACCATAAGTTCCTCCACAATGTCCATTCAGCAAATGTACTTTTGCTTGTATCAATAAATTATGACAAGGTCGCAAACGCAAAAAAACATTTTTAAAGGCATGTACTGAGATCTGGTCACTCAATAATATAAGCAATGCTGCAGCAAGAGCAACCAACCAGATCCTTTGGCCAACTTTTTTGAAAACAAGAAAAAGGAAAACTAAATAAAGAGGGATCCAAAAAAATTTATGGCTAAACCAATACATCACCACATCAAAAAATTCATTGTGTTTACCGTTCAAAAAAAGAAACAGTTCTGTATCGAGGTCTTTTATGGAATTGATAATACTCAAATTAATTTATTATTTAACTATAAACAACATTATGTTTTTTATTTGACTAAAATAGTGAATGTCAATGAAATTAGCCATTAAGTATTATATTTTTAACAATTATTTGTTTCAGCTTCCGTTTTCGGTATTTTCTTCTTGTCCTTCAACATGTAAAATATGAAGTAATCTATGTATAATTGGAGCAAAGAAAACCGCAAGAATACTTAAAAATGCCACACCGCTGTAAAGCGCATAAAAGGAAGAAAACAGTTTTGCTGATTCGGTTTTCATTTCTGCTACTGGTCCCATTCCTGTTAAGATCATACAAGACATATGGAAACTATCTATCCAAAATAGTTGAGCAAAATAATGATAGCCCGCAGTACCGATACCAACTGAAAACAGAATTAGGAAAAAAGAAAATAATCCATAACGTAACAATCTGAATAAGAAATGTGACAAAGGGACAACTTTCTGTTTACGATGTTCTAATTTATCAAGAGTCTTTAACTTCATTTTCTTGTTTTATAAGAAAAACCAAATTGATAGTTGGTATTAGCTACAGTATGCTCATCAAAATCGAGGGGAACATTTTTTGTGGATTTAAGATACTATGGTTATTGAAACAAAATACCTAAATATTTATTTTTTTATTACTCTAATGATCTTTTATGATTGATCATAGACTTATGCTAAAACAATACAGAACCAAATATTTATTGTTTTTCTAATAATCAAAGCCGGTATCCTTGCTATTTAACTGTTTCCAAAGCTCATCTTTTAATTCAATTAAACCTTGCTGGCTTTGAGATGAAAAATAAACTACAGGAACCGTTTTCTTTTCTTTAAAACGTTTGTTAACGTCTTTTTTTAATTCCGCTAATAATTCTGCATCAAGCATATCACATTTTGATATTGCTAAAATTCTTTTTTTATGAAGCAATTCAGGATTATATAGATCCAGCTCATTCAATAAAATTTTATATTCTTTAATGATATCATCGCTATCGGCAGGAACCAGAAATAATAAAGAAGAGTTACGTTCAATATGGCGCAAAAACCGAATTCCTAAGCCCTTCCCTTCACTCGCCCCTTCAATGATTCCGGGAATATCAGCCATTACAAATGATTGATAATCCCTGTATTTAATAATTCCTAAATTGGGAACAAGAGTAGTAAAAGGATAGTTTGCAATTTCGGGCTTAGCGGCAGATACCACTGAAAGAAGAGTAGATTTACCAGCATTAGGGAAACCAACCAAACCTACATCCGCTAAAAGTTTTAATTCTAAAATTTTCCAAATATCCTGTCCGTCTTCGCCTGGTTGAGCAAAGCGTGGTGTTTGATTGGTTGATGATTTAAAATGATCATTACCTAATCCACCTCTTCCTCCAGGAACAACGATTTTTTCTTCCCCTTCTTCCGTTATCTCACCTTCTATTTCCCCTGTTTCGGCATCTCTGATAATCGTCCCTAAAGGCACTTCTAAAATTTCATCTTTACCTTCTGCACCTGTCATACGTTGAGTACCTCCACCTCCACCAGGTTCTGCAATTACGTGTTTACGGTATTTTAAGTGAATGAGTGTCCAGAATTGTTTATTGCCTCGAACAATAACGTGACCACCACGTCCACCATCACCACCATCAGGGCCACCTTTAGCAGTTAATTTACTACGATGCAAATGCGCTGAACCTGCGCCCCCTTTACCTGAACGGCAACAAATTTTTACATAATCAACAAAATTACTATCAGACATATTTTTTATATTTCGTACTTCGATTTGTTTTTTAATGGTGCGGTTCAAAAGCACTAAACAAAATTTGCTTCCCCACCGCCTTCAACAAGCTTTGATTTACCAATCCCCTATTTCACACTGAGCCTGTTGATTGTGTGAGTGGTTTTTAAACTTTACTGATCCCTTACCTAAACGAAAAAAGGGATTGTTTTATTTTTAACGGGTGAAATTAGAGTCGACATTAAGTTGAACAAATGATACGAATCATTTTAATTCATCAATTTTTGCACACAATGAATTAAAAATTTCATTTATCTCGCCAATTCCATTAATCCCTTTGTATTTACCTTGCGCTGTAAAATGATCTTTTAAGGGCAATGTTTCGTTTTTATATACATCAATACGTTTCTGGATAACTTCCGGGTTTGCATCATCAGGTCTTCCTGAGGATTTAGCCCTTTCAGCAAGGCGTTGACGCAATTCATCTTCTTTTACTTCCAACGAAAGTACAGCTGATAAAGATTGTCCCCTTTTAGATAAAAATATATCCAAAGCCTGTGCCTGAGCAATTGTACGGGGGAATCCATCAAAAATAAATCCTTTTGCATCAGGATATTTATTTACTTCGCTTTCAAGCATCCGTATTGTTACCTCATCCGGCACCAATTGCCCTTTATCCATAAAACTTTTGGCAAGCATACCTAATTCTGTTGCCCCTTTGATATTGGCACGAAATATATCACCTGTTGAAAGATGGATCAATTGATATTTCGCAATTAATTTTTCTGACTGAGTTCCTTTCCCTGCGCCTGGAGGTCCGAATAAAACAATGTTTAGCATGTTCAAATTTTTGATAAAATTCTACAATTTATTTTTTCTCATCAGCTACATAATCCAACACATATATATCAGCCAGATTGCGACCAAGTCCGTTGTAATCAAGGCCATAACCAACCAAAAAATCATTAGGAACCACTATTGCAGTGTACTCGATAGGAATTGTTTTAGTATATGCTTCAGGCTTAAAAAGAAGTGTGGCGATCTTTATTTCAGAAACACCCAATTCTTTCAATTGTTCTGCAATATTTTCGATAGTATTGCCGGTGTCAACAATATCTTCAATAATAACAACAGTGCGGCCTTTGATATCCTCGTTGATACCGATCAGCTGTTTAATAGTGCCGGTAGAGGAAGTGCCTTCATAAGACGCAAGTTTCATAAAGGAAATTTCACATTCCACATTTACTTTTTTCATCAGATCAGACGCAAACATAAAAGACCCATTCAACACCGCTAAAAACAAAGGTTTTTTGTCTTTTAAATCAATGTTTATTTGTCGTGCAACATCTGACACAGCCTTGTGAATTTCGGCTGCACTTATTTTTATTTTAAACGTATGTCCGTGTATTACTACCTTACTCATAAATCTGCTTTTAAGGCTACAAAATTACGCAAAATAAGCCTTCACTAAACGTTTGATTTTATTTATTTATATAAGGAAAAAAAACTATTTTTACCAAACAAAATTGGAGAAATGGTGAAATAGAGAATTGGAGACGAGGAATTTGGTAAAATGGAGAATTCAAAATTACACAAATCACTAAATCCTAAATCTCTAACTCACAAGTCACTACATCTCTAAATCTCTAATTCTCTAATTCAATATTATGATTCCTAAGGTTAGTATTATTATGGGCAGCACCAGCGATATGCCTGTTATGCAAGAGGCTGCAAAAATCCTCAATGAATTTAAGATCCCTTTTGAAATAAATGCATTAAGTGCACATCGTGTGCCTGAACAAGTGGCAGAATTTGCAAAAAACGCGCATACAAAAGGTATTCGTGTAATTATTGCCGGTGCAGGTGGTGCCGCTCATTTACCGGGTGTAGTAGCTGCATTTTGTCCTATTCCTGTAATTGGTGTGCCTTGTCGTTCATCTATTTCTATTGACGGATGGGATTCTGTATTATCGATCCTGCAAATGCCTCCCGGCATTCCGGTAGCAACAGTTGCTTTGGATGGTGGACAAAATGCGGGGATACTTGCTGTGCAAATTCTTGCCACCGGTGATAATGACTTGTTACAAAAAGTAATTGATTTTAAAGAAAACCTGAAAAATAAGGTTTTAAAAGCAAATAAAGAACTTAGCGAGATTAAGTTCGAGTTTAAAACAAATTAAAGGAAGAAGCTGCGAGGCCTCTTTCCCTTAATGCCCTTCTCAAAGGAAAGGGACGAAATTTTAAGAAAAAGGAAAGAAGAACAACAATTAACTCCAATAACGATGCGTATTAAAAAACTTCTTAACTATTTATACTCTGCAATTACCTCTCCTCTCAGGGGAGAGATTAAGAAAGGAGCACTATCTGTTTTTTTAATAAGTTTTGTTCTTCTTTCAAAAGCAGCAAATGAAAATTTCCCGATCGGTGCCCGTTCCGCTGCAATGGGCAATGCCTCGGTTTCATTAAGCGATGCATGGAGTGCCCAGCATAACCAGGCAGGACTAGGATTTATGAAGAACTTTTCTGCGGGGGTATATTACGAAAACCGCTTTTCATTAAAAGAATTAAGTTTGAAAGGAGCTGTAATTGCACTCCCTATAAAAGGTGGAGCATTTGGTTTATCAATTTCTAATTTCGGCTATTCTCTTTTTAGTGAAAACAAATATTGTTTTTCTTTCGCTAAGGCCTTTAGTGATAAGTTCTCTATGGGTATTGCCATGGATTATTTAACTACCAAAATTTCGGAAGGTTATGGAAGTAAAGGTGCATTAGCTGCAGAATTTGGTATCCAGGCTAAACCTATAAAAGGATTAACCATTGGCGCTCATATATTCAATCCTACCCGCGCAAAATTATCCGATTATAATAATGAACGTATCCCTACGATTATTCGTTTAGGAGCGGATTATAATTTTTCGGACAAAGTAACTGTAGCTGTTGAAACTGAAAAAGATATGTCAAAAAAATCAATATTCAAAGCAGGTATTGAATACAAAGCTGTAAAAGAATTTTATTTGCGCGCAGGAATTGCTACCAACCCAACATTAAGTTCGTTTGGATTTGGATTGAATCTTAAAAACTTTAAGCTCGACATTTCAGCCAACTATCATCAGGTGCTGGGTTTTAGCCCGCAGTTTGGTTTAACATACGTATTCGGAGAAAATAAAGAGGCAATTAAGTAATAGGGAATATTTAATAGGTAATATTTGAAAAGTCATACTATTATGAAACCAAAAGCTCTATTTTTAACAGTAACATTACTTATTACTTTTTTAATATTAAATATTACATGCGCTTTCGCTCAGGATACCATCCCTTTAAAAACCGATGATAGCGATATTCAACAACAGCTTGAGAACATTGCAGAAAACAGTGAAAATGAAGATGCCGATTATACTAACCTTCTGGAAGGACTGATCTATTTCAAAGAGCATCCTATCAATCTTAATAATACCAATAAAGAAGAATTACAGCAACTTACCTTTTTGAATGATATCCAAATCAATTATCTCCTTAGGCACATTGAAAAAAATGGTAAGCTTATCACCATTTATGAATTGCAAAGCATCAATGGCTTTGATCTGCAAACCATAAAAAAAATATTACCCTATGTTCGTGTTACCGATAACTTCACTTCTGCACATTTCGGCATAGAGGAAATGTTTCGAAACGGACAAAATGTAGTTCAGATCCGTTTTGCACAAACACTTGAAAAACAAACAGGTTTTTCATCTATTGATAGTACCGCTTTATACAAAAGCCCGAATTCACGTTATATAGGAAGTCCTCAAAGATTGTATGCCCGTTATCGCTTTACCTATGGTACCAATGTTAGCTGGGGAATAACAGCAGAAAAAGATCAGGGAGAATTGTTATTCAAAAACAAACAAAAATTTAAATACGATTGGTACGAAAAATCATTGAACGGAAATCAAGGCAATGGTTTTGATTTTTACTCTGCTCACTTATTTTTAAAAAACATCCGTTTTGTTAAAGCGCTGGCCATTGGCGACTACCAGTCCACTTTCGGACAAGGTTTAACATGCTGGAGTGGATTAGCTTTTGGTAAAAGCGCTGATATCATGAGTGGTAAAAAATCAGCAGCCGGAATACGTCCTTACACCTCTGTGGATGAAAACAGATTCTTGCGTGGAACTGCCGCTACTGTTGGATTTAAAAAGTTTGAAGCAACAGCATTTTATTCCCGTAAAAAAATTGATGCAAACGTTTCAGATACATTAGAAAGTGGTGAAATTGCTGCTATATCCTCTTTGCAGGAAACAGGATATCATTCCTCACCAAGTGAATTAGCCGATAAACATACAATAACTCAAACCATTTACGGAGGGAATTTCGCATACAAGGGACGAAGATTAAGTATAGGCGTTACGGCCGTTAACTACAGTTTAGATAAAAAATTTAATCGTGCTTTATCTTATTATAACCAATTTGAATTTTCGTCAACGCAAAATTTTAATATTGGTATTGACTATAATTATATTTTCCGGAATTTCAATTTTTTCGGTGAACAAGCAAGAAGCCAAAATGGTGGTATGGCTTTCTTAAATGGTATGATAATAAGTCTTGATCCGCGATTATCATTCACCCTTTTGCATCGTAATTACCAACGTAATTACCAAAACTTATTAAGTAATGGATTTGCGGAAAGCACCATTGCCACTAACGAAAAAGGCACCTATATCGGAATTGCTGCAAAACCTAATAACGCTATAACAATTACAGCTTATTACGATCGCTTTGAATTCCCATGGTTGAGATACCAGGCGAATGCACCATCTTATGGAAATGATTATGTAGCACAACTTAATTACACTCCATCAAAAAAGGTGGATATGTATTTCCGCATCCGGGATCGTGATAAACAAAAAAACACCTCCGAAACTGACGCTATCATTGATTACTTAGTACCATTGAATCAAACCAATTACCGCTTTAATATTTCATACAGCATTATGCCTTCTGTTAAATTAAAGAACAGGGTGGAATTGATCGATTATAAATTAGACAATAACAAAACGCAAAAAGGATATTTGGCATACCAGGATGTTACTTATAATAAAATAGGGACGCCTCTTTCGGTGACGTTACGTTATTCCCTTTTCCAAACGGATAGTTACGATTCCCGCATTTATGCTTATGAAAGCGATATGCCTGGAGCCTATTCTATTTTATCGAATTATTACCGTGGATCACGTTTTTACATAATGCTTGATTATAATATTACCAGGAGAATTGAAATATGGGTACGTTATGCCCAAACGTATTACGATAATAAAAGTATTATCAGTGAAGGTTCCCTAACCGAAATTAAAGGCAATACAAAATCTGAAATTAAAGCGCAGGTGAGATTTAAGTTTTAGTGCCGTCAATCTTCATAATTTGAGTTCGATTAATAACACAAAAACAATTCTTATAAAGATGATTTACTGGGGCGTTCCCTTTCTAAAGAGAAGGATTTCAGCTGCAATCCCTAACGCGGCATTATCTGATAATATGAAAGAACCCTTTTTGAGGTTCTATTAATTTTGGTCCTGAAAGTATAAAATAATAAACCCCATCCTGGTATTTAGCACCTGACCAGTCGTTTTGATAATTTGTAGTTTCAAATATTTTCAACCCCCATCTGTCGAAAATACTTAGGGCAGTATTTGGATAAAAATCTAAATTTTTCAAATAAAACAATTCATTTAATGAACTACCTTTTCCGTTAGGAGTTAATACATTCGGCACATTGAGATCGCAGGAAAAGAAAACAACTTTGGCCGAATCAGTAATAGTGGCACAATCATTTGTAACATTAACATAATAAGTACCGCTTGCTGTTGCCTGCGCCACTGTATCGGTAGAACCTGTATTCCATAAATAACTGGAACCCGCTCCCCCACCCGTTACACTAAGCATTAACAGATCATTTATACATCGCGTTGTATCACTAACCAAAGGTTTTGGATCATCTTGATATATTACAGTATATGAACCGGTCATATTACAAACATTGTCGGTAATGGTCATTTGTAAAGTTCCTGCCAGATTGCTTGTAATTAAAGGGTTTAAAGCGTTGGCATTGGGCCCGAAAACAATGTTTGATCCTACAGGTTGACTCACAATTGACCAGGTTACCCCTCCGGGTGCAGCAATATTTGCCACTTGATAAGAAAAATCGCAGGTTTCATCAGTGATTGTCCCCACATTGTTAAGTCCCACCACATGAATGGTAACAGTGGTATCATAACTACAACCAAAGTTATCAGTGACTGAAAACGTATACGAATGAGGGCCAATAACGATAGGTTGCACCACAATAGCGGTATCCCCCTGTCCGGAAATGATTGTTGGATCGGCTTGCCAGCCTTCCGAAACGATTTCAGGAGTATAATATTCAGTATTGGGATTTATCACCGGATTAAAGAAAATACCCCATTCAAAAATATAACCATCATCCACTCCCTGGTTATCCCTTACAGTTATGGACCAGTTACCATTAATAGGACAACCAATAAAATTTGAAAAATTTTGTTCCGGTTTATAAACTCCGGCCGACATTGCCTGACCGAAAGAGGGTGTTGTCACAGCAGTAAAACCTCCTGCAGCAAACTGGGCCGGGAAAGTGCCCCAAACAGCATTATCAGCAAAACAATATTCCCAACCTATACCCGGTGTTCCATTTCCGTTATCATCGGCTTGTCCTAAAAATGTACCTCCTCCACCAAATCCTCCCGCAACCAAACCGCCAAAACCATTAAAACTGTTGAATATTGTTGTTTGTGTTCCATTAGGACAAGTAAGTACCATTTCTATATCACCCAAAAAAGAGTGTTCCATTGTAACACACATTTGCTGTATATCCGAAGCACTGGTAATAGTTTGCCCGGAGTTAAAATCGCCAATTGCGATATTTGTGGTATAATTTGTCCCAGAACCATCGGGTAAGTAGGTAAGTCCTGCAAATACACCTCCTACCTCAAATGAAGTTTGTGTTCCATTAACGCCAATAGTATCTGTATTAGTAGCTCCACCAAGTATAGTAGTTGTTTGGCCCACGCAAATAGTATCATCAAGGGCTCCTCCCATTTCAGAAAAACTTGGAATTGTTGAAACCCTTACCTTACATTTAATCACCTGGATAAGATTAGAAGGATCTGTCATCCTTAAGGTTACTAAATAACCCGATCTGTTAGGCGGTTTAAACCATACCGAATCATTAGTGGAAGTGGAACCATCACTGATATTCCATAAATAAGTACAGTTATTATCATTCTGAACATATCCGGGAAATGTGGCCGGTGGTATTGGTGCAAAAGGATAAGTTCCTGTTGCAACAAATAAGATGGAATCCTCAAAACAAATATCAGCATAACCGGTATCAACCGGACTTAAAAAATCAGATCCTGCACCATTTAAAAATGCCTGGATATGCGGATTGAAAGGTTGTGGAGGATTACTACAGGAGATATTGGCAGCCCAACCTGTTCCTGCCGTTGCTCCATCCGAAATAAATTTAAATGTTAAACAACCACTTGGATTGTTAAAACTGGCTGTAATAAAAAAACCATTTGGATTGGTAATACTGTTGTATGCCCCCAAAAGCGCAGCAGATGTGCTTGAACCATCATAAATATAGAGCGTATCTGTTGCATCCACATTCCATGAAAAACCAATGTTAGTAGCAAATGCCACTGAAATTTTACTACCGCTCACCAGGTCCGGACAAATGGTAATGACCTCATTTTCATTATTACCATAATCTAAAGCGGCATCCCCCGAATCAAAAAAATTCTGGACCGATCCATCATTGAACAAAGGGCAGTTGATTGGATTAGAAGGTGCATTATCAGGGCCAGTTATTAAAATCTGAGCTTCTGATAAATTCAATATCAATACTGTAAAAAACAAGGAGGTAATTAATTTCTTCATCATCACTGAATCATTTTTTTGTTGATGCTACAAACTTTTCTTTTATCTGCTCTTCGGATATGATCACTAATAATTTGTTGCTACCTTCTATACGACAGTACTGGTAGTCTTTTTCCAAAGGAATATAATGCAGATCGAAAATATTTATATTATTCATATTAGGTATTTTCACTACTCCTTTTATTTCATGCGTATCAATTTTATCAATTGGCAGATCCATAACCTGGTAAGCATTTGCTACATAAAAATTCCAATATGCATAAGCAATAGGGTTTTTAACCTCCATTTCTATCAATTCTTCTTTCGTAAATTTTGAAAGTAAACGCTGGTCGAAACTTTTACTCTGAGCATTTACCGAACAGGCAAACAAAACCAAGGTTAATAATAACAAACATTTTTTCATATCTATCGGGGTGTTTAAATTGGGTTGAAAGGTAAATGTAAAACATTTATTTAAACCTGCAAAGACAGACGTGCTTTTTGGTGAAAAGGTTGCATTTTATACAATTTCACAATTTCACAATTTATCAGTAGGCAAATTTAACAATTTGACAATTTATCAGTAGGCAATTAAAAGTAGGCCTAGTGTTGTATAAAATGTGTAAAATTGTCGAATTGTATAATTTACAAAATTGTAAAATTGTAAAATGACACGCCTTTTATCCTCCGAATACAAAATTAATTACCGAAAAACATTCGTCCTTGCCCTCCCTTTAATGTTGAGCCAGTTAGGACACATTATGGTAGGTGTGGTAGACACCGCTATGGTAGGGCAAATTGGCACTGTTCCTCAAGCCGCTGTAGCATTGGCAAATAGTCTTTACTATTTGGTTTTGGTGTTTGGTTTGGGAATCTCCTATGGCATCACCCCATTAGTGGCTGCTGCCGACAGCACTAAAAACTATTCAGAAAACGCGGCCTTATTGAAGCACGGCATCATTATAAATACTGCTATTGGGGTACTTTTATTTTTGTTGTTACTTGTGATATCCCCTGTTTTGAACCTGTTCAACCAAAAACAGGAAGTGGTGGATATGGCTATTCCTTTTTTAAATGTGATGATGCTCGGCATGATACCGCTGTGTGTGTTTTCGGGATTCAAACAATTTACCGAGGGGCTTTCTTATACCGGCATAGCAATGATAATTACCGTGGGTGCCAACCTGATGAATGTTTTACTTAATTATTTAATGATATTCGGGCATTGGGGCTTTCCTGAAATGGGCCTGATGGGTTCGTGCTGGGCAAGTTTTATTTCCCGTGTAGCAATGGCTTTAGTGATGTTCCTGTATGTTTATTACAACAAACCTTTTAAAGTATATTGGCAAGGCTTTAATTTCAAAAACATTTCCATCCCCTTAACAAAAAAGATCTTAGGCCTTGGTATTCCTTCCGGTTTACAATGGGCATTTGAAGTAGGGGCATTTAGTTTTGCTGTAATTATGATCGGATGGATCAGCCCGGCAGCACTTGCTGCACATCAAGTAGCCCTTTCCATTGCAGCAGTTACTTATATGATGGCGAGCGGCTTATCTGCTGCTGCATCGGTTCGTGTTGGAAATCAATTGGGCTTAAAAAGCCGTGAAGGCGTTCGTGTGGCGGGCTTCTCTGCTTTTGCTATGGTATTGGTATTTATGAGTATTACAGCTATTTGCCTGGTGGTATTTCGCGAAGTATTGCCTATCTTTTTTAATAAAGAAATTGAGGTAATTTCTATCACCTCTTCTTTATTGATAATTGCTGCATTCTTCCAACTAAGCGATGGGGTGCAGGTAGTTGGCTTAGGTGCTTTGCGCGGAATTAAGGATGTACGGATACCAACCGTTATAACCCTTATTGCTTATTGGGGGATTGGTTTACCTATGAGTTATGTTTTTGGCTTTGTATGGGATCTTGGTGTATTGGGTGTGTGGTATGGCTTATCATTAGGGCTCACCATAGCCGCAGTGCTTTTATTTTTGAGATTTAATTATGTGAGTAAAAGAGTTTAACAATGACATATTCATCTGTCATCCCGAGCTTTTGCGAGGGATCTTGTAATTATGAAACTGAATGCTGTTGCCGAGGTATTTTGCGTTAGGGATTGACGCGTAAATCCTTTTCTGTTTAGAAAAGATTGAAGCAAAAGCCCGACACTTTCTTTTCAGAAAGTGGAACGCCCAAACGAATTCCGACCAACCCATTGTATTCAAGCATCTTACATACCCGGTGATATCCATCAAGATCAAGAAAATAAAATTTATACAGGAAAATTGTATCTTTGACGGCAAAAAACACGTACAAGGAAATTCATTAACTAAACCTTAAACCAAAATAGATGAAAAAAATTACTGTCTTATTAGTACTTTTCTTTTCTTTTTATTCTATTCAAAAAAGTGTAGCGCAGTGTCCCGGCTGCCTCATCGACAACACCCTCACTACACCAGGCATCTACCCAAATAATTTGCCAAACGGCACCCAGGGACAGGCTTATAGTACGGACGTTACTTTTGTAATGTTTCCCGATACATCAGGCTATACCGTGAATTATTTCAAAATATTATCCGTTTCAGGCCTGCCATTTGGTTTAACATGGGAATGTAATAATTCTGGCAATAATTGCCAGTACGATCCTGCGGTTAACATCCGTGGTTGCGTTAAAATATGCGGTACTCCTATGCAAACAGGTAGCTTTACTATGAATGTGTATGTATTAACCAATCTTCAAACGGTTGGTAATTTCAATTCCATACAGCCAATGACAGTAATTATTGATCCTTCTACAGGCGGTAATTCAGGCTTTACTTATTCGCCCAACCAGGCTTGTGATTCCTTAACAGCTGAATTCAATGCATTAATAGATGGTTCGCCCAACCCTACAAGTTACAACTGGGATTTTGGCAATGGTGACAGCAGTAATGTAAAAAATCCTCCGGCTCAAAATTATACTACGCCCGGTGACTATGTAATTTCTTTAGAAACCAATATACTTGGTTATAAAGTTACCGGTGTAAATTTGGCGAGTGTTCAACCGGGCTGGGGAGGAGATATTGAAGAAGCAAGCGAAACTTTTTTTAATCCAGATCCCTTTTTTGAGATCTTTAATTCAGCTTCAACAAATTTATTTACCTCACCATTTGTTCAGGACTCCCTTTCCGCCACCTGGAGTGGTTTAGACATTAATTTAACTGCACCACCTTATAATATTAACGTTTGGGATATTGATGACATTTCTGCAAATGATAATTTGGGTAATTTCTCATTCAATGTTACCGGGCCAGGAGTAATACCGTTTACAGGTTCGGCCGGAACATCAGGTACCATTACCGTAGAAACTTTTGTGATCCAATCGTTCACTCACTATGATACAATCCATATTTATGCCAGTCCGCTAACAAGCACTGTTTCAACGGTTGGTAACGATAGTGTTTGCGATGGAGATACCGTGCAGCTTTATGCTGATAATACCGGCATCAATAACATTCAATGGTATAACGATACCACTTTGATCGCGGGCGCTAATACTCCATATTATACAACCTATCAATCAGGGAATTATTGGGTAGAATTAACCAATCAATCGGGTTGTACATTTGAGAGTGCCCCGCAAAATGTATTTATTGTTCCACTTCCTTCTTTTCCAAGTTTTTTAGCGAATGTAAATATGTTAACCTGCCTTTTAACAGGCTTTCCATTGCA
>JAZKBX010000282.1:0-1870 GCA_040388455.1 Bacteroidota bacterium | reverse complement strand
CTTGCTGAATAAGACCAATACCGTGCTCACCACTAATAGTACCGTTCAATTGTTTACATAAAATAAATATTTCAGCGATCGCATTTTTAATATACTGCCCATTCCACTGTTCATCTGTTAAATCGCCTTTTATAATGCGTATATGCAAATTTCCATCACCTGCATGACCATAACAAACAGATTTAAAATTATAGTTGTTGCCTATTTGTTTTACGCCTCTTACCAACTTTGGAAGCTCTGCTCGTGGTACAACAGTATCTTGTTCTTTGCTCATTGCATTGGCAGTTACAGCTTCATTAATTTTTCTGCGTAGTTTCCAAAGTTCTTGTTTTTGCGCTTCCGAATCGGCAAACAAAATATCACCTATATTATATTTGGCTATAAGTTCGGCTATAGCTTCTATTTCCTTCATCAACACGTCTAAATCATTGCCATCCAATTCGATCAGTAAATGCGCTTGTATGTCGTCTTCTAATTTCACCACGCTACTCTCTACATAGCGGATCACCCAATCCAATGCATCGCGCTCCATCAATTCCATGGCACTGGGTATAAATCCGGCACGAAATACTTCACTCACTGCGGAACAAGCTTCATCCAAACTTCTGAATGGAACAAGGATCAATAATTTATGCTTGGGATAAGGTAATAATTTCACAATTATTTTGGTAACAATACCCAATGTCCCTTCACTACCCACCATCAACTGTGTTAAATTATAACCAGTAGAATTTTTCAATGTATTTGCTCCTGTGTATATTATTTCACCTGTTGGCAATACTACTTCCAAATTCAGAATATAATCTTTGGTGGTCCCATATTTCACACATTTTGGCCCTCCTGAGCTTTCAGCAACATTACCACCTAAAAAACAACTTCCTTTACTTGCAGGATCGGGAGGATAAAACAAACCAAGTTCAATAACAGCATTTTGAAATACCTCGTTAATAACGCCCGGTTCAACGGTAGCCTGCAAATTTCGTTCATCAATTTCTATTATTTCATTGAACCGTTCCATCGATAATATAATTCCACCATACACGGGTAAGGCTCCACCACTGAGCCCAGTTCCGGCTCCACGCGGTGTTACAGGTATCAATTCTTTGTTTGCGATCATTAATATTTCTCCAATTTCCTCTGCGGTACGCGGCTTTATAACTACCTCAGGTAAAAACAACAACTTCTCTGTTTCGTCATGTCCATAGTTAGCAAGGCTTTCAGGATCAAACATAACGTATGCTTCACCAACAATTTGCTGAAGTTTTTCTAATATCAATGGTGTTATTTTATTGTAAATCATTTTATTAAATTTTGTATCATTTTGGTTAATTTATTAAAGAATTTGTCAGGCATTAAAATTAACCACATAGGAACATAGGAATCAAATTTAAGCAGAAAGTAATAGTTTCAGGTATTTTCTGCTTTTTTCTTTACTCGTGTAGCAAAATACTATGTTTCTATGTGGTTTAATCAGAGTAACATCTCTATTAACTGTAATTTTAATTAAAGCTTCGCTAATTTAAAAAGGGTAGATTTGTAAAAAACAGATTGAATGAAGAAGTTTAAAAAATGTATGGGATGCCATAGGGCACATATTTGGGATGAAGAACAGTTTATGCTTTATGGAGATTGGAAACAGCGGATCTCAAATGTTCTTTGCCCTGTTTGTATAAAAAACAAAAAAGACAGTGATGAATTATTTGAACTTTACCAAAAAGTATTGGAAAAACTGATCGGAGAGCCTTTTTAAATCTATCAACGAAAATTAATTCAATTTATATTTTTCACTCAATTAATTGAGATTGCCCCTGATTACATAAAACGTCAATCAACAAGGCTTTTGATTCAAAAAAGAGTATTAATATTAACC
>JAZKBX010000281.1:0-1835 GCA_040388455.1 Bacteroidota bacterium | reverse complement strand
ATCATTAATAACGTTTGATGATGTTACAGTTAATACCGGGCAAGTGCTTGAACAGTTTGGTAAAGACGATAAGCTTGTTATTTGTAAACTGTCGCCTGCGGAATCAATGAACAAAATAGGGTATGTTCCTGGTGGTGTGATGGTTGTTCCAGTTGTAAAGCTTGCCCATGAAGTTACATTTACAGCACATCCCGGTGGAGCCGCACAGCCAAAAAAACATGCACTGCAATCTTGTGTAGTTGTTTGGTTATACCATGTATAAGGAGCTATTCCACTGGTAGCCGTGATACTTCCATTTGTTTCCTGGCAAGCAGTTAGTGTAACACAAGCGCTTACGGTAATGCTTATTGAGTCGGTTCCACAAGGTAAGGAATAAGCTATTGTATGGACTCCAAGCCCAGCAACAGAGGGACTGAAAACACCTGTAGTTGCATTAACTCCAGCACCACTCCATGTTCCACCCGGTGTTATAGGAGTCAATGTAAATGGTGAATCACTGCTGCAAAAAGGGCCTGCCGGACAAACGGCTGCGTTACAGCAGAATAAAATCATCGGGTCACATGCAGACATATTAATGGATTGTACATAGCCTGTACGGATACCGTTTGAATTATCTCCTGTAGCACCGCAAACAATAATGTTTCCACCATAACTAACAGCTACATCATATACTCTGAACGGTAAAGCAACAGAAGTGATCAAATTCAGATTCGCATCATATTTTATAACAGCGTTACCGGACCCAACATAAACGTTTCCACACGTATCAATATCAATACCGCTATTACCTACTTGGTTTTGTCCAAAACCAGGAGAAGTTGAAATGCCACCCGTAATTGCAGCACTAGTTATAATTGCACCAGTTGCAAGCGAACGCTTGTGAATAGCAGTACCATTTTGAGTATATACAAAATTTCTATTTGCCCTAATTGCCATTATGCCTGCATTACCATTATCTGGTCGATAATTTTCACACTTATAACTTAAGTTATAAGTGTTATTAATTTTAAATACAGGGGAAGTGGAGCAGGCTGTGAAATTCTGGTTAATATATCCTATAGTATCGAATGTTAAAAAATAATATTTGGCATTGCGGCTGGATGTTATTGACCTCACTTCCTGGACATCTGGAGGGATTGTAGTGGCACTGCCATAACCGACAATTTTTGTGCTAGTAACGCTTCCATCACCAGTATTAATATCAAAAATAGCACCATTGATAGCTGGGGGTAAACCAAATCCCCCTTTAGTACCTCCAATTATTAATTTTGTTTGATCGCAGTTAAAAGTAATATTCCAGTATTCATCAGTGCTTCCGCCTGAAACACTATATACCATTGAACCGCTAGTATTTATTTTTTGCAACGCAGCTGTAGATCCATTAGTAACATAGCTATTGCCTGCTAAGTCGGTTGCAAAAGTTCCTAACCATCCTCCGGTGGCATCAGTAGTATCCCATGGGGTATTGTAGGTCCAGACTACGGTACCGGTAGAGTTATACTTTCGCAGTTTCATAGGTGAATCACCACCAATGATATACACATTTCCCGCTGCGTCTTTCTCGCATTCCCATACGCAGTTTGAATTTGATAAGGTGGGGGTTTGCACCCAGGGATCAATGATCACTGTTTTTGTATGATCGTATTCACCTAATTTAAATGAAATTGTATTAGCCGTTTTGACAAAAAGAGAAGAAATAATTTTCGATTTATTTTCAGCATAAAAAGTGACAGGAACGTGTTCAACTATATCACCAACTAAAGTTGGGATGTGCAGATCTCCGTTTCCTTTGATCTTAACCTTATCGTCATATTTCATTTTTACTTTTGAAATAT
>JAZKBX010000280.1:0-11879 GCA_040388455.1 Bacteroidota bacterium | reverse complement strand
GCAGCGTTATCACTTTGAATCTGCCGGAATGTTGGAAATGCTGGCATATCAGAATGATAAACCGGTAAATGTTGCTCCTGAAAAATCAATTAATATAGAACTTGCATCCAATCAAAATGGCACCGAATACAATTTGTATAAGTTAGATACGGTTAGAAATAATTGGTCATGTTTAGGAAAAGATAAAATTAAAAAAGAGGAAAAATTGAGGGCTAGAAATGAAAATTTTAATGACTCTCCTGATGCAGTTCAACAAACAGTTGAATACAAAACAATTGAAACTAAAAAAGTAGTTGTTCAAAAAGAAAAGGAAGTGAAAATTGCATCCTTACCGAAGGTAAGCGCAGAACCTAAAAAACCGGAGGAAGCTAAAAAAGACAAGCACACTTTTAATATTGATGTGAACCCGAAAGAATACCCGGAATTAGCTGTTTATAAAGGTGTTTTATTTGAAGTGGGTAGTGAAAATAAAAATTTCACAAGTTCAATGTATGATGTAACATGGGAAGAAGCAATCATAAAAGATGGAACTAAAAAAGGAGAAAATTATTTATTGACCTTGAAGGATGAAACAAAGAAATACGACATTGTTGTTTACCCTGTATTTGAAGGTAAAAATTATGAAAAAGCGATGAACGATTTTCAAGGAAAATTTTTAAAATACAATGTAGCACTTGAAAAACGTAAAGCGGATGAAGTGAAAATTGAAGAGGAATATCAATCTAAAATTATTGCATTGAAAAAAGAGCAGGAAGAGTTGGAGCTGAAATGGAAACAAATAGAAGCAAATCAATTCAAATTAATGAATACAGATGAAAAAGTGAAACGTATGTTTGCTCTTAATAGTTTTGGCGTGTACAACTGCGATAAACCGTCTTTATACCCAAAAGGTGTTTCATGTTTAGCGAATTTAACCAATGAAAAAGATAGTAAGTTAATGTGCTATGATGTTTTTTTAGTTGACCGTGCAAAAAACGGGTTATTCAGTTATACTAAAAATCCAATTGTTCAATTTTCATTTGATCCTCAATCCACCAATTTATTGTGGACCGTTGATAACGGAGTCTTGTATTGGTTAAAACCAGAACAGTTCAAGGCCATTAAAGGTTCGGAAGAAATGAGCAATTTTAAAATGAACAGAGTAGATCAAAAATTTAAAACAGCTGATGAACTAAAAGAGTTTTTTAATTTTTAATTATTCAACCGTCATCCCGAGCGTATAAAAAGGGCAAAGTCATGCTGAATTTATTTCAGCAATAAACGAGATCCTGAAACAAGTTCAGGATGATCACAAGATGTCATCCCGAGCGGAGCCGAGGGATCTTTTTATTGAATGCATTGAGCCTTCTCTGCGCGCTGTCATTTCGAGCCTGTCGAGAAACGCGTGTCAGCTTTTATTGGGATATGTTATAATGACTCCAAAGGCCATCCACGCAGTCATTTCGAGCGGAGTCGAGAAACGTGCGTTAGCTTTCATTGCTATATTGTTATATTTTAAATAAAATTTTAAAAGCTAATCAGTACAAAAAATATTGAATTATAAAAAGAATAGGGTAGGGGGAGGTTATGAAAAAATATAAATTCTTTTTGTTTTTTATTTTGATCACTGGCAATACTTTTTCTCAAATAAAGGAAACAAAGAATCGTGGCACAATTAAAATTTCCAAACAAAAAACCGACTCAATTTATATTAAAGCTGAAATGAATTTTCAGCAATTTCAGGAAGGAAATAAAACCATTGCGCAGCCAATTAATATTCCTCTTAATAGAGTAATTGTTCCATTCCCTAAAGTCCCCGGCAATACTATTCCATTTGATTATGATCAATTTTGCGCCAGATATATTAAAATTAAAAAAAGTGATTTAGAGAATAAAATTTCTGATACCATTCGCATTCATGTGAAAATTTTAGATAATGGAAAGGCGTATTATAAGGATCTAACCCCCTTAATGATTTTGAGTGGGGTTCCTGCTTATTATGATAAAAAAATGAATGGGTATAAATTGGATGCCATCCATTATAAATGTTTGGGTGCTTTGAAGAAGATTAAACAATGGGAAGCTGCTTATACTGTGGTTGAGGTAAGAGAAAAATTTAAAAAAGTAATTGTAATAAAACCCAAAAAGAAAGATCTTTCCGCAACAGGAATTTTAACGATCGTATTTTCTACAATTCCATTTGAGGAATTCGAATCTGAATAAAATCATCTAAATCTATAAGCGATCAAGCATAAATTGCCATGAAGTTTGATAGATGAATTCAATATTTTTTTAATGATAATGCCGCGTTAGGGATTGCAACGTAAATCCTTTTCTGTTTAGAAAAGATTGGAGTGGAAAGCCCGCCCCTTTCTCTTTTAAGAAAGGGGAACGCCCAAATGAATTTGATTTAGAACAATTGTATTATTAATTGAACTCAGGTCAAAAGGTGATTTTAAAATTTACAACCCTATATTTACCCCAATTCTAATGATAGGATTTTGATAAGGAGTATAAGCCGATTCAGTGAAATTGTATAATATCATCCCTACAATAGCTGAATTACTTCCAAAACGCTGTATATACCCTACACCTCCAAGTATACTCACTACATCAACTCGCCTTGAAGGGATAAAATCGAAAGCTTCAAGGTTTAGGTATTCGTACTCACCATGACCAAATAAATAATCGGTAAAAAGATATCTGCCAAACACTCGACCTCCATATACATTGGTTTCCAGATCATAATACATATCCCTGTAATGATAGTATTGATAGGTAACACCCACTCCGGCCGAAAATTTATCAGTTATCCGATACCCAACCAAAGGTGAAATTTCTATAAAAGTGGAGGTACCAAACTGCAGCCCTAAATTCCCACCAAAATACACCTTATCCCAAATGTTTGTTTTAGGTGGATGTTTTCGGATCATTGTGCTATCCTGGGCCATACCATTAATGGAAAATAGTACAACCAACAAAAATATTTTTATTCTTAATTGCAATTGAACAGGGATTAGTTATCGTAAAATTAACAAAAAATGTGTTTCTTTGAAAAAAACAAAACGGATAAATTATGAATATTATTGTAACAGGTGCAAGTCGTGGGATAGGATATGAATTAGTTAAACTATTAAGCACTGATTCAAAAAATACTGTTATCGCTATATCCCGCAATGGTTCTAAATTAGATCAATTAAAGGATGAATGTTTGTCACAAAATTTTTCCGCAAATGTGGTACCAATTGTTTGTGATCTAAGTGATAAAAATGCTATTGAAGGATTGATTTCTGAATTAACAAAAAAAATAAGATCAGTTAATATTTTGATCAATAATGCCGGTGCCTTGGTTAATAAACCATTCGGAACTATTTCAACTGCTGATTTAGAATATGTATATAATGTAAATGTGTTTTCTGTTGTAAGATTAATTCAAGGCCTATTTCCTCTTTTGGATTCAGAACTAAGATCCCATATTGTTAACATCAGCAGTATGGGCGGATTTCAGGGCAGCGCAAAATTCGCTGGCTTGTCGGCTTACAGCTCGAGTAAAGCAGCTTTGGCTTGTTTAACTGAATGTTTGGCGGAAGAATTTAAAGAGAAAAACATCGCTTTCAACTGCCTTGCTCTGGGTGCAACACAAACAGAAATGTTGAACGAAGCTTTCCCCGGTTATAAAGCGCCACTTACAGCAGATAAAATGGCTGCCTTTATTGCTGATTTTTCACTGAACGCGCATCAGTATATGAATGGTAAAATTATTCCTGTATCGCTCAGCACACCGTAAAAGTAATTGATAATTGACAATTATCAATTATCAATTATCAATTACCTTGGGTACTCCACCCTCAAATGGTAAACATTCATTAATTTCTTTTTGAATATTTTTTTCAACGTGTAAATATCTTTAAAAGTAATATCGGAATTCATGAATTGATTTTGCTCAATTTGTGTATTGATAATAAGATCCACTATACTGTCGATACTTTCAACATCGTATTTTTTTAAACTTCGGGAAGCCGCTTCTACAGAGTCAGCCATCATTAACACAGCCGTTTCCTTCGAAAAAGGAATAGGTCCCGGATAACGAAATTTTTCAATATCAATTTGTTCATCCGGAAAAGCTTTTTGAAAGGAACGATAGAAATAAGCCGTTATAGTAGTTCCGTGATGAGTACGAATAAAATCAATGATCTGTTCAGGTAAATTATTTTTCTTGGCAATTTCAATTCCTTTAATAACATGTCCTATAATGATTGCAGCACTTTCATCATAATTCAGATCTTCGTGAGGATTAATGCCATTTGCCTGATTTTCTATAAAATACATTGGCATTTCCATTTTGCCAATATCATGATACAGCGCTCCTGTACGCACTAATAAAGCGTTTCCGCCAATAGAATAAATTGCTTCTTCTGCAAGGTTTGCTACTTGTAGTGAATGTTGAAATGTACCTGGAGCACGTGATGCAAGCTCTCTCAGAAGTTTTCCGTTAGTGTCGGATAGTTCCAATAAAGAAACATCAGAAATAAATCCGAATATTTTTTCAAAAACAAAGATCAATGGATAAGAAAATAAGGTAAGCATCGCACTAATGCCAAACCATGCGAAATCGTGCCATGTCATAACATCAATCCCACCTTCCTGAATGATAGTGATACCAATAAATGCAAGACTATACGTTAAAAATATCAGTGCAGCTGAAATAAATATCTGAGAACGGTTGTGCGTATTCACGATGCTGAAAATTGCCATCATACCGGTAACCAATTGTATAAACGCAAATTCAAAACGGCTTGGTGCCATAAATGAAATAATAAGGACTGTTATCAGGTGCACAAACAGAGCGATACGTGTATCATAGAAGGCACGGATTATGATCGGTAAAATGCAAAAAGGTAAAAGATAAATACTAAACGATTGCGTGTTTATCGACAGGCGGGTCATCAATACCTGAAGAATAATGAGGAGTAAAATGAAAATGATCTTTGTATTGTCTAAGAAAATATCATTTCTGAAAAATGCCAGAAACACTATTAACAGTGCCAAGCAAAGAGTAACTATTAATATTTGACCTAATAAAATAAAAAAATAACTTACTGTTCCTCCAGCTTGTTCTTCATATTCCCATTTTAATGATTGAAGTAATTGAAATTTTTTAGCATCAATAATGTCTCCTTTCGAAACAATACTTTGATCCTTTAAAATAATATCACGTGAAGGAGATATTTCATCAATAGCCTGTTTTAGAACCTTGTCAGATGTTTCTTTGTCGTAAAAAAGAGAGTGTGCAATGCTGTTTTCCAGCAAGGGCAAAATAAATTTTGCATCTACTTTGCTCTCATTTTCGAGAAGCTGTGCATGCATATATTCATAAGCCGAAGTAATAGTGTAAAAATCTTTAAGGTCATGTTCTTCAGCAACATTATAGTTCAAAACATATATCGAATAATCGGTAGGCTTATTCTCAATTACATCGGTGGGTTCAATAATTCCTTTACTGTAAATGGAATCCAGTATTTTTACAGCAATAGCAAGATTTTTTTCTTTGGATTTTTTGTTTTTTTTGTCATCCCATTTTGCTTCAAATTCAGTTACTAATTGTAATTTTCTTGTATCTACAATTGAGTTGTCGTATTTAAAATAAGGCTTCGCACTTTTAATTATATCTGCTTTTTCAATTTCCAGTTCATCCGCTGATTTTTTAATTGCGAAATCAAAAGGGGCGATCAGATCTTCGTGATACCAAGGTTTACCTTTGAGATTTTGAAACTCATATTGAAATTTCCCTTGCTTTGGAAATATATATACAATTGCAGCAATACCAATGACGATAAGCATGCATTTGTATATTATCGGGTGTCCGTGACGAATAAATGAGATGATCTTTTTCAATGCGGGAATTATTAATGATTACGAAGTTAATTATTTTTATCATTGCTATGTAATGCATGAACTATTTCAACATAAGTTTATTTTCAATCTTTAATTTCTTAAGAAATTATTTTTAAACATTTTTCGAAATAAAAGTTCATAAATATTATTTTTAAATCCCTTTATATAGTTAAATTTGAACTCGATTTATACAAGTAATAAAATAACATTTTAAATAAAAAAATAATGAAAGAAGTTTATATCATATCGGCAGTTCGTACGCCATTGGGGAGTTTTGGTGGGTCATTGGCTGGTGTGCCGGCAACAAAATTAGGTGCTATCGCAATTAAAGGTGCAGTTTCAAAAGCAGGTCTTGATGGGAAAGAAGTTCAGGAAGTATATATGGGTTGCGTAATACAAGCTAATTTAGGGCAGGCTCCTGCTCGTCAGGCATCTAAATATGCGGGTTTACCGGATAACGTTCAATGTACTACTATTAACAAAGTTTGCGCTTCAGGAATGAAATCAGTTATTAATGCAGCACAAAGTATCATGTGCGGTGATGCTGATGTTGTGGTTGCCGGTGGTATGGAAAATATGAGCCAGGTACCATTTTATTCCGAAAATATGAGATGGGGAAATAAATATGGTAATGTTGTGATGGTGGATGGATTGGCTAAAGATGGTTTGATTGATTGTTATCATAACTATCCAATGGGTAATGCAGCCGACCTGTGCGCCAAAGAATATAATATAACCCGTGAGCAGCAAGATGCTTTTGCAATTCAGTCCTATACACGATCCAAAGCCGCTTGGGCAGCTGGTAAATTTAATGATGAAATTGTTCCTGTTGAAATACCGCAGCGTAAAGGAGATCCGATTCTTTTCAAAGAAGATGAAGAATATAAAAATGTGAAGTTTGATAAGATCCCGGAATTAAAAGCTGCATTTACCAAAGATGGTTCTGCTACTGCTGCTAATTCTTCTACAATGAATGATGGTGCAGCTGCTCTTATTTTGATGAGCAAAGAAAAAGCAGAAAAATTAGGGCTTAAACCAATTGCTATTCTGCGTGGATATGCTGATGCAGAGCAAGCTCCCGAATGGTTTACTACCACTCCTTCAATTTGTATTCCTAAAGCTGTTGAAAAAGCAGGTCTGAAAATGGAAGACATTAATTATTTTGAATTGAATGAAGCTTTTGCTGTTGTTGGATTGGTGAATATGCAAAAACTGAAATTAAATCCGGATAATGTAAATGTGAATGGTGGGGCTGTTTCATTGGGCCATCCACTTGGTTGTTCTGGTGCACGAATTATTGTAACACTAATAAATGTGCTGAAACAAAACAAAGGTAAATATGGTGTTGCCAGTATTTGTAATGGTGGTGGCGGTGCTAGTGCAGTTGTTATTGAATTGGTTTAGTTTAAATAGATACAAGATAAAAGAATCAAGATTCAAGAGGCGCTATTTTTGAAATAGAATACCAATCTTGATTCTTGCATCTTAAATCTTATAATCTAAAATAAATATGTACGGAATATGTAATTTAAGCATTGTGCCTTGTAGAAAGGAACCTTCCGATAAAAGCGAAATGGTTACACAGCTTTTGTTTGGTGAGCATTTTTATGTTTTGGAAACACAGGAAAAATGGTGCCGCATTAAAATTACCTATGATAATTATGAATGCTGGATCGATAAAAAACAATTTTTACCGATCGAACAACATACATTCGATCTTCTTAATTCAACCGGAAATTATTATAGTAATGACTTGATACAGATCATTACGGATAATAAAACGTCCACTCTTTTTCCTATTGTAATTGCCAGCACCCTACCCAATTTTTATAATAACGAATGTATTATAGAAAACCAAAGTTATACCTATGAAGGTTCAAATATCGGTTCTCATTTGCAAGCGAACAGCTGGCGGATGGGGGTTTTGGAAACCGCCCTCATGTATTTGAACACACCATATTTATGGGGTGGTAAAACACCTTTCGGAATAGATTGTTCTGGCTTTACACAAATGGTTTATAAGCTGAATGGAATAAAATTATATCGTGATGCATACCAACAAGCTGAACAAGGCGAAACCTTGAGTTTTGTTGAAGAAGCCGAACCCGGTGACCTAGCTTTTTTCGACAATTTAGAAGGTAAAATAGTTCATGTTGGCATTGTGTTGGATGATAATAAGATCATTCATGCATCCGGTAAGGTGCGTATTGATGGCTTTGATCATCAAGGTGTTTTTAATAATGATAAAAAGGAATATTCCCACCGTTTACGTTTGTTGAAAAGGATTGTGTGACCCTGATTGAAAATAAGATAAATTACTGAACTTTATAGTATTTGGGCGTGCCCCTTCGCTGCGCTGCGGGTCGGGCTTTCCGTTCCAAGTCCTCGCTGCGCTGCGGGCTTTCCACTTCAATCCCTCACGCAGATATTAATGCTTAATTAAAAAGTGTGTGAGCCTGAAAAGGTAGCGGGGGCTGTGTCAGCATGTGTGTGAGTCGATGACCTTTTCTTGAATTTTTGTTTCTTTTTGTTCAAGCAAAAAGAAAACACAGCTTTTGCCAATTTTTAATCGAATTCAACTCAAAAACAATTCAACCAAAACAAACACCGAAAACACAACGCTTGCAATACCATTGGTAGTAAAAAAAGCAATATTTACTTTACTCAGATCATTGGGTTTAACAAGAGTATGCTGATAGATAAGTAACCCAATAAAAACAAGCGTACCCACCCAATACCAAGAATTAAAATGTGCGTAAAATCCTGCATAAATAATAAATGAAGCACTCATAATGTGAAATACATTTGATAACATCAGTGCACCTTTTTTGCCTAACCAAACAGGAATAGATTTTAAGTTTTTTGATTTGTCAAATTCCTCATCCTGCAAAGCATAAATAATATCAAAGCCACTCACCCAAAATAATACTGCGAAAGAAAAAAATAAAGGCAGCCAATCAAATTCCCCGGTAACAGCAAGGTATGCACCAATAGGAGCTAATGATAAACCTATTCCTAATACCACATGGCACAATGCTGTGAATCGTTTAGTAAGGCTGTAACCCAATACCACAGCCAAAGCCACAGGCGACAAATAAAAACAGATAGAATTTATAAAATAAGTAGTGGACACAAATAGTAAACAGTTAGCTATAACAAATAACAATGCCGATTGAGGTTTTACTGCACCAGCAGGGATTTCACGAACAGCAGTTCGTATATTTTGTTCATCAATTTTTCTGTCAATATACCTATTGAAGGCCATTGCAGCACTTCTTGCAAAAACCATGCATAAAATTATTAATAAAAATAATTTAAGATCAAATGTTTTTTCAGTGAAATGAATTGCCAGAAAATATCCAATGATAGCAAAAGGTAAAGCAAAAATAGTATGACTGAATTTTATCAACGACAAATAATTGCTGACCGTTTTATTTGTTTGTATTGTCATTATTAGTGTTTGAAATAATTAATAATAATAACCATTAGGATAAGGAGTACAGGGGAGGAGCTTAATAGTAAACCAATAATTCCCGGAGTGAATTTTTTTGTGTTAATTCCCTTTTGAGTATCAATAAATATATAGATACAGGAACATATCATACCGATAAACCCTATGGGCAATGAGAATATTGGTGCCCCGGTTATCGGGGAGATACAAAGCAATGCGGTTATAATTCCGAGTGCAATAGATACATTTCCTAAAATTTTAAATCGTTTTTCCATAGAATTTTCAACTATGCAAAACTACCATTTTTTTAACACCTATTGTCATCCCGAACCGCTTTTTAGTGGAGACGGATCTTGTACTTAATAGCACTAATTTAACTCATGCAAAGCATTGTTTCCCCAAATTATCCTACTTTTGTTATATAAAATTATAGTTTAAAATGAAACGGTTTTTAACAATCATATATGCTTTTTTTTCGTTGATCACTTTTGCTCAATCCGATTCTATTGCCTATTCACGTGATTATGAATTTACTGAAGGTTTTTTTCTAGCCGTAGATCAATTCAAAAATAACGATCCGGTACTCAAATCATCAATCATTTCAGGTATTCCAAAAGATCAGCTTGATTTTATGAAACAGTTAATGGAACAGAAAAATATTGTTTTTACAGATTCAAAAGGTGTTGAGCAAAAGATAGAAACGTTAACTGTATGGGGCTATTGCCAAAATCGTTCTGTTTATATTAATTTTAATAAACAATTCAACAAACTTATTGTGATTGGAACTTTATGCCATTTCACTGCTATGGTTGCCACTTCTATTGGTTTTCGTGATCCAATGGGTTATGGTGCAGGTTTGAATAATACAGTGGATGAGTTGAGGCAATATGTATTTGATACACAAACCAATAAAGTGTTTGATTTTAATGTAAAAAACATGGAAATGCTGCTTAAAAATGATACTAGTCTATATGATCAATTTATGGCTCTGAAAAAGCGCGAAAAACCCGATGTAATATTTGTTTATCTCCGCAAATTCAACGAAAAACATCCACTTTATTTACTTCAGAAGTGATTTATTGAATTTTTTGCAAAAAAGAGGAGAAAAACGCAAAAATCTTTCCAAATCAAAATTAATCTCTTTTTATTATTTACCTGCTGTTTTTTTTAACCCACCAGTTTTTTAAAAATTGCAACCAATTATCGATTTTTTGTCTTTAAAAATCGAAATTTCTGTCTATTTCTTATAGTTTTTTGGTTCGTTCTGACTTTTTAATCTGAGCCCAATTTATATGTATCTAACTTGCTTTCTGTCAGTTGATTATCCTGTATAAAGTTTCGTTTTTTTCTGAAAATTTATTTTTCGACAAACTCCTGTTTTCTCTATTTTAACGAAAGAAAATAGAGCCTGAATCATTTCCCAACTTTTAAATTGTTAGTAAAGTTGTTAACAAATATGTCTGGTTTAATCAGTTGTATGTCAGTTGGTTATTGTTGAAATTTAAATTTTTTTTCGTAAAAGGTTAAATTGTTTGTAACTTAATTTTTGAATTTTTCGTAAATTGCAACAGTAAATAGGGGGTATAGTAGTCCTGGTAAATTCTTTACAATTCTAATATGGAATACTTATATTCTTCCATGGGTAATATTAAAAAAGTAATTGCAACATTAAAAATGGTGTTTATAGCATCGCTTTTTGTTGTATCTGATGGTTTTAATAATTTTTCGTTTGCGCAAAGTCCACAGATCTATACATCCTCTAATACATTCACTGTACCTGCTTGTGTATCTTCCATCACCATTGAAGTTGTTGGTGGAGGAGGTAGTGGTGGTGGAAATGGTGCTGGAGGCGGTGGTGGTGGGGGATATTCCAGTGGAACTTTTGCGGTTACGGCAGGTGCTAATCTGGCTGTTACTGTTGGTGGGGCTGGTAGTACAACCAGTGTAGCTGCCCTTATTTCTGCCACGGGTGGAGCTAATGGCGGAACTGTTGCCAATCCTGCAGTTGGTGGCGGTGGTGCAGGTGGCGTTGGTTCAGGAGGAACAATCAACCGTACCGGTGGAACAGGTGGGGGAGGTTATTATACTTATTTTGGTGGTGGTGGTGGTGGAGCCGCTGGTTCAACAGGTGCAGGTGGTAATGGTGGAAACGTAGTTGCTTACACAGGCAGTAATTGTAATCAGACCGGTGGTGCTGCAGGAACTGGAGGCGGTGCTCCTGGCGGTAACGGTGGTAAAGGAGCGGGTTATACTGATGCGTGTATTACAACTAATCCTGCTGCGGCAGGTGTTAACTACGGAGGCGGTGGAGGCTCAGGAAATGGCAATAGTAGCCCGGCTCAAGCAGGTGCTGGCGGCTATTGTAAAATTTCTTGGACTGCAAATCCTGCAATTGCGAATAATACAGTTAGTGCTGCTCAAACTATTTGTTCAGGTGTTGTTCCTGCTGCATTGACGGGATCAACGCCAACAGGAGGTAGCGGTGCCTATACATATTTGTGGGAATCATCTACCACCAGTGCTGTGGCCGGGTTTAGCGCAGCATCAGGTACTA
>JAZKBX010000279.1:0-14780 GCA_040388455.1 Bacteroidota bacterium | reverse complement strand
GCAATTTATAATTTGATGGAAGATGCGGCTACTGCTGAAATATCAAGAACACAGGTTTGGCAATGGTTAAAAACAGGTGCCAAATTAGATGATGGAAGAACAATCACCCATTCTTTTTATGAAGATATGAGAGATAATGAAATTTTGGATATAAAAGAAGCTATGGGGGTAGACCAATATACTGTAGGGAAATTCCCGCAGGCAATTGCATTGTTTAACCGACTCATAGTAAGTGATTCTTTTGAGGAATTTTTAACTACACCGGCATATAAACTCATTAATTAAATTAAAACAAAAAAATTTACAAGCTAAAAACTATGAAAAAAATATCGAATCCGGAACAATTAACAGCTGATTGGAACAATAATCCCCGTTGGAATGGAATTATAAGACCCTATACTGCTGAAGAAGTTTTAAAACTTCGCAGTAAAGTAGAAATTGAATATAGCATTGCAAAATCCGGAGCCGAAAAACTATGGGAAAGATTAAACTCTAATTCTTATGTTGCTGCCCTGGGAGCGCTTACCGGTAATCAAGCTATACAAGAAGTAGCAGCCGGTTTGGAAGCTATTTATTTAAGTGGGTGGCAAGTAGCTGCTGATGCAAATAGTGCGGGACAAATGTATCCGGACCAATCTTTATATCCTTCGAATTCAGTGCCGGATGTTGTAAAAAAAATAAATAATGCTTTATTACGTTGCGAACAAATTGATAGCGTTTCGGGAGATAACTCCAAAGACTGGATGCAACCTATAATTGCAGATGCTGAAGCCGGATTTGGCGGAAACTTAAATGCATTTGAATTAATGAAAATGATGATTGAAGCAGGTGCTGCAGGGGTACATTATGAAGATCAGTTGTCAAGTGCAAAAAAATGCGGGCACTTAGGAGGAAAAGTTCTTGTACCAACAAAAGAGGCAATCGGGAAATTAGTCGCGGCCCGTTTAGCTGCTGATGTTTGTAATGTGTCAACTATTTTGATAGCAAGAACAGATGCCGAAGCTGCAAATTTAATTACCAGCGATATTGATGACAGAGATGTTCCATTTGTACAAGGAGAAAGAACTCCTGAAGGGTTTTATTATGTTAGAAATGGGATAGAACAATGTATTGCAAGAGGTTTAGCTTACGCACCTTATGCTGATATCCTTTGGATGGAAACATCAAAACCGGATTTGGCAGTAGCGAAACAATTTGCCAAAGCCATACATGAAGTATTTCCGGGGAAATTATTAGCATACAATTGTTCCCCTTCTTTTAACTGGGCAAAATATTTAAGCGTAAAAGAAATGGAAACATTTCGTGAAGAATTAGCTGAACTGGGATATAAATTCCAATTTATTACGTTGGCAGGATTTCACGCTCTTAATTCTTCTATGTTTGAATTAAGCAAAGCCTATAAAAGCAATGGAATGGCAGGTTTTTCCGAACTACAACAAAGAGAGTTTGCTTTACAGGAAGATGGCTTTAAAGCTATTAAACATCAAAGTTTTGTTGGTACAGGTTATTTTGATTTCATACAAAACACTGTATCAAATGGCTGTTTGGTAGTAGCTATGAATGAAAGCACAGAAGTTGCACAATTCAATTAATTGAACTGTTCTTTATTTTAAATGAAAAAAAGCGACCGGTGATTGGTCGCTTTTTTTTTTATTTCAGGTAATTTATTTTTAACTGTGAAAACGTTGAAGCTGTTTTTTAAATTTTATTTAATCGTTTTAAAAACTCCTCTTTTTTTCGTTGTGAAACATCAACAGTGCTGCCATCACTCATGATAACATAACCGCCTCTTCCGCTATGGTATTGTTTTATGTATTCCATATTTACCAGGTGGGAGTGGTGAATTCGGATAAAATTGTGCTCACTTAAAAAATCTTCAAATTCTTTAAGATTTCTGCTAACCATTATTTTAGTATTATTTGTAAGGTAAACATTGGTGTATTTTCCATCTGCCTCACATCTGATAAGATCTTTTATTTCTACAAAAACAAGCCCTGTTTGTGTGGTAAGGCCGAGCTTGCCACTCTCGCTGCGTAAGGTATTGTAATTTTTGTTTAGCGCTTCTATGCTTGGAAATGAATTTTCTTTTTTATGTTTTTCTGCTTCATTTACAGCCCTGATCAACTCTTCTTCATCAATAGGTTTTAATAGATAATCAATCGCGGAAAACTTAAAAGCCTTGATGGCATATTTGTCGGAAGCGGTCACAAAAATCACGGAAAAATTTTGGTTCCCAACTTTACTTAATAGATCAAAGCCGGAACCTCCGGGCATTTCAATGTCTAAAAAAACCAGGTCGGGATTTAATTTATTAATTAATTCCAAAGCTTTATCAGCAGAGTCGGCAGTTTCCAATATAGTTACATTGGGGCAATTTTCTTTCAACAATAGGGTTAATAAGGCTCTACCATTCTTTTCATCATCTACAATAATTGCTTTTAGCATATCATTATTTTTTTAGGTTAATGGTATTGAAATATAAACTAATGTTCCTTCCGGCTCTTTGCTTGCATTCATTTTATCAATATACTTTACAGTAATATTTGTATTTTTTATATAATTGATAATTTTCATCCGCTCTTCTGTATTACTCATCCCTATTGATTTTCTTTTTTCTGATAAATTGTTTTTCAGTTCAAAAGAACGGGTTCGGCCAATTCCGTTATCCTCGATCTCGATTATCAAATTGTTTCCATTGGGTACAAATGTTAAATTCAAAATTCCATCTTTCCCTTTTGGCCATAAACCATGGTGAATGGCATTTTCAACATAAGGTTGAAGCAGCATTGTTGGAATTTCAATGTTTTCAATATCTAAGGAGGGGGCAATAGTTAAATTAAAAACAAAATTATGATCCACTCTTAATTGCTCCAGTTCTACATATAGGGTTATTAAATTTATGGCCTCTGTCAACTGCATATAGGCGGATGAAGAATGTTCCAGCGATAGCCGGATCAATTTTGAAAATTTCCCTAAATATTTATTCGCTGCAATTTTATCATCAGTGGCAATAAATAGTTTAA
This sequence comes from Bacteroidota bacterium, assembly GCA_040388455.1. Lineage (GTDB taxonomy): Bacteria > Bacteroidota > Bacteroidia > 2-12-FULL-35-15 > 2-12-FULL-35-15 > 2-12-FULL-35-15. Next base: position 11,757 of record JAZKBX010000279.1, on the reverse strand, counting down.
TAGAATTTAAGCAATTGAAAATAAAATGTGGATTCATTTGTCCTTGAAGTGCCTTTAGCTCTAAGGTTGCATAATTTTTATTTATTTTAGTTTTTGATTCTTCTTCTTTGCGAATATTTTCTATTCTAAAATAAATGAGTGTTAAAAATGCAACTACTAATAAAACAGATGCAATAATATAAAATGGAAGTGTTTTCCAAAAAGGGAAGGGGATGTTAAAGGCGATAGCTTTTTCTTTATTAATGGCAGTATTCAAGCTTCCATATATTCGAACCCTGAATACATACTTACCTGGCGGTAAACCAAGATAGCTTGCAAACCTTGCTTTTGTTGGATACCCCCATTCCTGATCTTTACCATCCAGCTTATATTGGAACAAAACATTTTTTGATTTAGTGAAAATCGGAGCGGTGTACTGAAATTCAATTTTTTTAATATTCCTTGATATTTCGAAAAGTGAATCAGTATAAAATAATTTATTTTCATCCACTAAAATTTTTTCAACTGTTAATTGCGGAGTGTAATTTGCTTTAACTGTTTTTTTTGTATCCACAATGGCAACTCCCGCTAAAGTAGGAAACCATAAACGGCCATCAGTATCTTTTAAGCCTGCAGGCTGAAAACCACCTGTACATTCCGAATTTTTTAGTCCATCTTCTCTGCCATAATGTATGGTATTTAAAAACTGACTTTCACCGTCAGCATATTTGTTTAGATCGTTCCGTTTTATGGAATAAATTCCATGATCGGTGCTTACCCAAAAATTGTCATCGCCATCTTCCAGGATACAAGATGTAAAATCATCCATAAAGTTTTTCGATTGATTAAAAATGAAAAATTTATCATCTTTAAAACGGTTAATACCTCCGCCATATGTGGCTATCCAAATGGTGCCTTCTTTATCCTCATAAGCATAACGTATATCGTTATGAGATAATCCATTTTTTGTGGTATACATATCCACTTTTCCGTTTTCAATAACGCCTAACCCGTTTTTTGAACAAAACCAGATCCTTCCTCTCTGATCCTGAGTGATGTGTTTAACAGTACCGATCAATTTATTTTCTCCAAATGAATTGAATTTTCCATTTTTAAAAGTATATAAACCGGCATCAGTTCCTACCCAAATTACACCTGCATTATCCTGAAACAAGCTCAGGACGATATTGTTGGATTCATGAGCATTTACAGGGAAATGTTCGTAATTCCCATTTTTATAACGGTAAAGCCAATTTCCATAGGTTCCGATCCAGTAATTGTTTTCATTATCCTCCATCAGGGACCATACACAACCTATCTCCGGTTTATTAAAACGGAAATATTTTCTGTCTTTAAATTGAGTGATGCCTTGACAAAAATTTGCTATTAAGATGGAATTATCCTTGATTTTGATTATCGCTCCAACGGCATCCGACAATAATCCGTCTTTAGCAGAGTAAGAAGTAAATGTTTTTAATCTCATTTTGTTGACTCCGGCATCCGATGTGCCAACCCATAAATTTTGCTCTCTGTCCTCATAAACAATGGATAAATTATTGGAGGATAATCCAGATGTTGTGTTATAAAAGGATACATTTCCATTAACTAAATGTGTTAATCCATTTTTGGTAGCCACCCATATATTTTCATCATTATCAACTAGGAAATCTGTTAATAATCCTTGCTCCTTAAGTTTCTCAGGAAGTTGGTATTCGCTGTAAATGCCATCTTTTATCCGAAAAAGTCCTGAATTTGTGGATACCCAAAGCTTGTTATCCGGACTCTTTTTTATTAAAAACACTTTTTCTTTTATCTGTGGAATTAAAATAAGTTGTTTGTTCTTATACCTATACAATCCACTCGTTGTGCCTATATGTAATGAGCTATCACGTAAATTATACTGAATCTTGGTAAGTTTGATGGAATCAATGGGCAATTTTAAAAGAGGGGAAAAATCCTCATCAATTAATTTAAATATTTTATTGTTTTCTGTTCCAACAATTAAATCGCCATTTTCATTTTCACACATGTCTTTTACTGTGGCATTTTCATCGCCATTAATGGTAATAGTTTCGAATGTTCCTTTGTGATACTTTAATAGTTTACCATTTAATGTTGCCATCCACAAAACACCATTTCTATCCTCTACAAAATTTTTAATGCTATTATTTGGTAAACCTGTTGTATTTAATGTATTAAACAATTTTAATACTATGCCATCATAACGTAACAAACCATTAAAAGTTGCTATCCATAAAAAGCCATCTTGGGTCTGAAAAATTTTCATAATGGTATTTTGTGGTAAACCATTTTCTGAATTAAAGGTTTCTACCACATAATTTGTATTCACTTCTAAGCTCTTCTCTGAAATAAAAGGTACTTGTGCTGTGGACACGAGAGTTCTTAGGAGTAATGCTACTAACAGGAATTTGAATATTTGAGAATAAAACATTTTATATTGAATAAATAAGACAAAAAAAATCAGAGCAAAGTAGAAAAATTGAGATTATTTTTTAGGTAATGTCAAAGGCAAAAAATGATTTTTTAAAAAAATAGTTTCCATTATATAATCAACGCCTTATTTAACTCAATATTCTTGAAGCAACTTGAAAGTAAATTCTTTAAAATTACTAATAGCTGTAAGTAAAATTAAGAAAAAAATAGTACTGTTTGCGATTATACCCAATATGTGCTTATAGCAGGCCCAGGTGAAAGACGATAATCTATTCGGCTTTATAGAAAATTTTAAGTCTCTTCTAATTTAACATCATTAATAAAAAAATCTTCTGTCTATATTAATAAAATTGGGCGGCTCAATCTTTTTCAGAAACCTATTGAGAATTAATAATAGTGTAAGAATTAGGCGCTGTTGAAGAGTTCTGATTTGAGCATTGAGAGCCTGTCTCTTGATAGAAATTTGATGACATTTTATTTTGGGTATCAAAAAAATGTTTATGTGTGAATGTTGTAACTTATTATAAAAGTAGTGTAACACTTGACGGCATTTACTTGTTGACCTTTGTTCTAAGAATTGATCTAGCATAGCTTTAAGGTAGAGATAGGAGACTAATTGAAAACAAAAAATCATTGATATAGGAAACAGCATAAACTAAATAATTGTAATAATCGAAATAATTTCAATTTCCCATTTACTCGATGGAGCCAAATTTAACTCACTTGTTCTTTAAACAACTCGCCTGTTAATTGGTTAAAAAGTTGCCTAGTATAGTTTTTAATTTTAATAAAAAATTTAACAATAAATTCATTCATAAGTCATGCGAATTTCTTATAAACGACTTTTTATCAGCCCATTTTTTTTATTGGCTTTAATATTGCAAGCTTTTTCAGTTAAAGCAGCAGTGTTTTCAGGCATATATCCTGTTGGGAATTCAGCTCCTTTATATACAAAGATAAGCCAGGTAGCTGATTCATTGGATAATGCCACTATAACAGGTAATGTGATTTTTGAATTACAGTCTGATTATGATGGAACTGTTGGTGAAGTTTTACCTATAATGTTTAAACAATTTGTTGTTTCAGGCGGTAGTTGGACGGTTATCATAAGACCTGCTGCCGGTGTTACCTCAAGAATTACATCAGGAGATCCCGGTTCATCACTTCCATTGATTCAATTAAATGGAATCAGTAATTTAATAATAGATGGAAGACCAGGAGGAGTGGGAAGTTCAGCGTGGACAATCCGAAACACAAGATCAATAGCTCCTGTGGGTTCTGTTTTTACCTTTATTAATGATGCAATATTTAATACTTTAAAATATTTATCTATAGAAGGACAAAGTCCATCAGGTTCAGGTTTGGTTCTTTTCTCCACATCTACTGCCACATTAGGTAATAGTAATAATACAATTGCAAATAATTTGATCCATGATCGTACAGATGTTATTGGTTTTCCCGGTGTTGCCATCTATTCAGCAGGTAGCAGCACAGCCAGAAATAAAAATAATAGTATTATCAGCAATGACCTGTACAACTGGATAAATTATGGTATCAATATTTCACCAGGTGGAAATGGGGAAGGGTGGCAAATTACCGGAAATAATTTTTACAATACTCAACCTACTAATTCATTAAGTCAAACTTCAATTCAATTTTTGGCTGGGGCTTCTTCATTTTCAAATACAATTTCGGCTAACTATATAGGAGGACAAATGCCCGGAGCTGCAGGAGACCCCTGGAGTAATTCCGGTGCAGCTGCATTTAACGGTATCATTACTAATATTGGGGCATCAGGAACTACAACTGTGTCAAATAATTTCATTCAAAATATATCGTTAACCAGTGCAAGTACTGCTTCGTTTACAGGTATCTCTTGTGCTGCCGGTTCTATTATAATTACCGGAAATACAATTGGTTCTTCTTCAATACCTTCAAGTATCACTACTGCGGGATCTTCATCTTTTACAGGAATTAATACTTCCACGGCAGGGAGTTCATCAATTCAAAATAATAGTATCGAAAACATTTCATCTTCTGGAGTTAGTGCAGGTGCTCAGGTCAGAGGGATTGTTAGTGCAGGTACGGGAATAAGCAATATTACTGGAAATATTATTTCTAATCTTTCGAGTGCATGTTCCTCTACCAGCAATACTTCAGCTGCATTAACGGGTATTTATATTAATAGTTCCGCTACAGGCCAACTTTATTCTTTTAATACTATTCACGCACTTATAGGCACTAATTCAAACGCAAATACCGCTGTACTTGGAATAATCATATCCAATACGGGAAGTGGTTCCATTCTTTCAAACAAAATTTTTGATCTTTCAAATAGTACCTCCGGCAATTCAGGAGGGCTTACTGGAATTTATCTTTCATCAGGAAATTGGGACCTTATTAATAATATGATCTCTATGTCGAATACATTTACAAATGATATTTCTGTAAAAGGTATTTGGGATAACTCAACATCAACAAGCACAAATAAGTTTTACCATAATTCAGTTTTTATTTCCGGATCCGGGAATATCATAAATATGACCTACGCTTTATTAAGAAGTGGTAATTCAACAATTTCAATAAAAAATAATTTCTTATATAATAACAGACCAGGCATATTCAATTACGCACTGGGCAATACTTTCGGAACTCCTGCAACTGGTTGGGCTAGTGGTGCTTCCAGTAATAATTTTTTTGTAACTGATCAGCAAAACTCTGTAAACGACTGGGGAAATGGTTCACAATCCTTCATTAATTGGAAATCGATTTCTCAAAGTGATATTAATTCTTACTATGAAACCATTAATAACATTACCCCTTTTGTTTTTGTTGATCCCAATTCCGGGGATTTAAAAATAAGTCTTTCTTTTGCTTCCAATGCTTCAAACCTTGAGTCAAGGGGAGTTGTAATTACAGGTGTTACTAGTGATGCGGATAATGACCTTAGACCGGGCCCTACCGGGTCTGTTAATGGCGGTAGCACTTTACCGGATATAGGAGCTGATGAGTTTGACGGAGTTCCTTTTACAAGAGATATTGGGGTTACAGCTTTGATTTCTCCTTCTGTTTTTTCTTGTCCGGGGTCATCTGAATTAATTCGATTTAAAGTTACCAATTACGGATTACCAATAAATCTCGCTACTGATAATATTACTGTTAATTCATCTGTTAATGGTCCTAATCCTATTACCTTTTCTCCTATAGTGCTTAATTCCGGGATTTTGTCAAGTGATTCCAGTATCATTATTACAGCATCTTCTTCATACAATATGTCAGCCACCGGAACTTTTACTTTTTATGCATACTCATCATTTTTGGGTGATACCTATTTCAATAATGATTCATTACCTCCGGTTGCAATTACTCTTTCACAAATTGTGGCTTTGCCTGTAACGAATAATTTTTCAGGATTTACCGGAACCAATCTTACAGGTGTATTTCCTGACTGGACTGAAGCAGCAGGAAGTATACCAACAGGCACAACTTCATTATGGATCTCACAAACAAATATGGGCGGATCAGGGAATACATCTGCAAGAATTAATTTGTATTCTACCGCAAAAAATGAATGGACTGTTGGTCCGAAATTTAATGCTACAGCAACAACAAAATTAAGATTTTCGGCCGCAGTCACTGTTAAAAACTCTACAACAGCATCAGCAGTTATGGGTTCTGATGATGAAGTTAAAGTGATGCTTTCAACTGATTGCGGTCTATCTTGGTTCCCTGTATTTACGATGAACAGCTCATCAAATCTTTCACAAATTTTAACTTCTCAGGTTGTACCACTTGATATGTATGCAGGGCAACGTATCATTGTTGCATTTTATGCTACTGACGGTTCAACAGATAATACTGAAGATTATGATTTTCATATCGACAATGTTAATATTTCGGACAATATCGGAGGTTATGACCTTGGAGTAACCTCTTTATTGAATCCGGTTACAACAGGATGTTATGGTACAAATGATTCCATTAAAGTAACTCTAAAAAATTTCGGACCTGAAACAATTATTTTTTCTAGCGCAAATGCCACCATTAGTGCAAATGTAACAGGACCTATAAATCAAACATTCTCTACTGTTATCAACACAGGAAGCCTAGCGCCTTGGTCCGACACAACTGTAGTTATAACTTATGCTCTTAATCTTTCAACGTACGGAACATATACGATGAATGCATTTTCAACTATTGCACCGGATTATGATTCAACAAACAATGCAATGGCTCCGGAGTTGCGTACTAATGCAATTCCGATGAACCTGCCTGATCACAATGATTTTACTGGATTTACAGGGGCAAATCTTAGTGCTGTTTTCCCGAACTGGAGGGAGGCCGCAGGTGCAGCACCAGCTGGAACTACATCAACATGGCTTTCACAAACCGGGTTAAATACTCCGGGCAATATTACGGCACGCATAAATTTATATACAACAACAAAAAATGAGTGGCTCATCAGCAAAAAATTCAGACCAACTGCTACAACCCAAATGAAATTTTTTGCAGCTGTTACTAATGGTGGCTCTATTACTGTGGGAGATTCAATGGGATCGGATGATGCAGTGTCCGTGATGATCTCCACTAACTGTGGTGTATCATGGTTCCCTGTTTTCGCTTTAAATAAAAGCAATAACCTAAGTACAACCTTACAACCTTTCACCGTGAACTTAAGTGCATACGATGGTGTTGATATCTTGATGGCATTTAAAGCTACTGATGGACCAGTTGACGATATTGAGACGTATGATTTCCATCTTGATAATGTGGAGATCAGGGACTTTTTCCCAATTGATATTGGTGCAAAAAATGTGATCACTCCTGCTACCAATGGTTGCTCCGGAATAAATGAAACGATCACCATTGGGGTTAAAAATTATGGAACAAACACGCTTAATTTCAGTATTACCCCAATGACATTGAATGTTAGCATTTCAGGTGCCAGCACACAAAGTTTTAGTACCGTAATTTCTTCCGGCATTCTTTTACCTGATTCTATTTTCAATGCTGTATCTACTGCAATCGCTAACTTTTCTGCTGTTGGAACACATATAATAAATGCAACTGCAACTTTATCAGGTGATGGAAATAATGGGAATAATTCTTTTGCAATCCCTACCTCATTTATTGTAACAACAGTATCAAACTTCCCATATACGGAGAGTTTTGAAACTATTGTTTCAGGTTGGTCCATACAACAAATTTCAGGAACAGGGTTATGGACCTATTTAAACGGAACAGGAAACAACCCTGCATTATCAGCAAATTCAGGTACTAAAATGGCTTACTTTAATTCTTATGCCAATGGCTTTTCAAATGCCGTTTCAAGATTGTCAAGCACTTGTTTAAATTTTACAAATTTAAATTCTCCAAAACTTGAGTTTTATTTGTCGCAGGATAACGCGTATCCATATAATAAAGACAGTTTAATTGTGGTTGTATCAACAGATGGTGGTTCAACATGGAGCTCAAGTATATTAGCGCTTTCAAGATACAATCAAACGTATGCAACACCGGGCTGGAAAAAATTCTCTGTTTGTCTTGATCAGTATGCAGGCATGTCGGGTATTAAAATTGGGTTTATTGCTAAAAGCGCATTTGGTTCAAACATGTATATTGATGATGTAAACATTTCGGAAACAACTCAACCTGTTTCCGGCTTCATCAGCTCTTCAGCCAACCTACTTTGTGGAGGGATGAATACATTCCTTAATTTGTATTCGTATTCAGGAAGTATTCAGTGGCAACAATCTCTCGATGATATTTCATATACAAATATTACAGGAGCAAATTTAGATACACTTACTTCTCCTGATCTATGGAGTACAACTTTTTTTAGAGTGATCACAAGCTTTAATAATGTATGTATTGTTACGGATAGTTCTACTTCTATCCAGGTAGATGTTTTACCGGCACCACAAATAGATCTTGGCCCGGATTCAATTATTTGTGCAAGCTCCTATTTATTGAATGCAGGAACTCAGGATCCTGGAACTACCTTCGAATGGAGTAACGGTAGTACAAATCAAACGCTTACAGTAACAACTTCAGGACAATATTATGTTATTGGAACTTCCAGCTTTTTCTGTCAAACAGCGGATACTATTAATATTATATTAAAAACTCCGGTTATTGTAAATGCCGGTATAGACCAAACTATTTGTGCGGGCAGCAATGCTCTTTTATCAGCTTCAGGCAGTGGAACCTCATACTTATGGAATACAGGTGCAACATCTTCTGCAATAAATGTAACACCTGCTTTAACTTCAATGTATTTAGTTACAGCTTCCGGAAGCAATGGATGCGTTGCAAAAGATTCAGTTAACGTCACAGTTAATTCTTCATCATTTGTAAATCTTGGTCCGGATATTTCACAATGTGCAAGTTCTGTCACTGTTAGTGCAGGCAACAGTTCAAACACCTATTTATGGAATACAGGAGCAACCACGCCATCTATAAATATTACCAACAGTGGAGTTTATTTTGTAAAAGCAACCATCATTGGCGGATGCAGTGCTTACGATACAATTTCTGTGGCGCTTAATCCTGCTATTACTGTTAATCTTGGACAAGATATCACCCAATGTGGCGGAAATGTTTCCTTAAATGCAGGTAATGTTGGCAGTACTTACAGTTGGAACACAGGTGCAACAAGCCAAAATATCACAACTTTCGCTGGTGGTACTTATTATGTAACTGTAACAAGCTTTGCAGGCTGTACCGTATCGGATACAATATTGGTTAATATCAAACCGATGCCTGTTGTAAATCTTGGACCTGATGTTTTTGGGTGTACTCCTAATATTACGTTGAGTACATCCTCAACCGGTAGTTATTTATGGAGCACTGGCGCCACCACACAAAATATTTTGGTTAGTAATGCAGGTACATATTCATTAACGGTGAATTTAAATGGTTGTATTTCTAAAGACACTGTAATTGTTTCTCTTTCCAGCGCTCCAACGGTAAATTTAGGACTTGATCTTTCATCATGTTCCAGTTCGGTTTTATTAAATGCAGGAAATTCGGGCTCTACTTATTTATGGAATACCGGTGTCACTGCTCAAACGATTGAGGCTACCACTAGTGGTAATTATTCTGTTGAAGTAACATCACCCGGTGGCTGCATTGGATCGGATGTGATAACAGTAACTATTCTTCCGTCAGTTTCCGCAAATGCAGGAGCGGATATTACGGTATGCCCCGGTTCCACTATTCAATTGTCAGCATCAGGTGGATTAACCTATCTGTGGAATAATAGCAGTACTGGTCAAAGCATCAGTATTGTGCCGGTATCCAGTTCAACATACACCGTAAGTGTTTCTGATGCTAACGGATGTACCGGAACAGATGAAGTAAATGTAATTGTTGGTACAGCACCAACAGCTGATTTTACTGCAATTGCAAATGGTGGAACAATAATAATAACTAATAACTCTATCAATTCTTCCGCTTATGTATGGGATTTTGGTGACGGTGCAGCCCTTGATGTTTCAACAGCACCAAGTCATACCTATTTAACAACCGGAATGTACACAATAAAACTTGTTGCAGTTAACGGATGCGGTATGGATACGGCTTTTCAGACGCTAAACCTTACAGTAGGAATCGAAGAGGAAGAATTTGCAAACGCGGTTACTGTTTATCCGGTGCCATCAGCTGGAATTATAACGGTACATATTAAAAGTGATAATGCTGAAAATGTATCAATTAAAATTATTTCTCCGGAAGGTAGAATAGTAGGAGAGAAGGTAATTGAAAGATATTCTTCCGGCCTGGCAACATTTGATCTTACCAATCTACCATCAGGTTATTATTTTGTTCAGGTAATAAATGATAAAATGGTTATTAATAAAAAGATAATACTTCAAAGATGAAAAAGCTAAACAAAGCCCTAATTAAATGTGCGGTAATTATTGTATTAATTGGATTTTCATTTGTGAGATCCAGTGCACAGGGTACGCTTCTTAATGAAACTACTCTTGAAAGAACGATGTACGAGAATAATCAGAATGGCTTGAACCCTTTTGATAACATTTTAGAACAGCACTTTTTTATGCTCGATAATAAGATCACTGCCAGGGATATGGAAAGGCTTATTCAAAGAATTAAAAAGGATGGGGATGTAGTATCAATTTTAAATGAAGAAGATAAAATCATTGTTTTGATCAATAAAAGTGAGATGCAGGATGCATCCTATAAAATAAAATCTTTTTGTGAATCCTTGAAAATTTCAGTGATAAGCAACTATGTACTTTTTTATTTTAAAAAATAATTAATCATATCAGGAGGTAATAAAATGAAAAGAATTTTATCCATATTGTTTTTGATTGTTTTCTTCATTATTAAGAATTCAACTGAATCAGTTGCTCAATGCAGTTCGATTCCTGCTGCGGATATTTGTGCGAACGCACCTGATATTTGTGATCTGACCAGTTACTGTGGTTCAACTTCAGGAACATATACATCTGATATTCCAACAGGTATTACTTGTACCTATTCAATTGAAAATAACTCATATTTAAAATTCACAGCCATATCCAGTACTGTAAGCATCACGGTAAATGTTCCATCATGCAGTAGTTCACTTTCAGGAGTTCAGATGGTTATTCTTCAAACTTCTAATTGCACCAATTTTACTACCATTTCAAATTGCGGATCAATTGCTTTAGGAGCTACACAAGTGATAACAGCAACGGGCTTAACTCCCGGACAGGTCTATTATATAATGATAGACGGTAATGCTGGCGCTATTTGTGATTATACAATTTCTGCTTCAACGGGTGTTGGAACTTGTTGCCCTGTTCAGGCAAATGCCGGAGCAGATGTTGAAATATGTAATGGTGATAATACAACATTAACTGCAACCGGTGGTAACTCTTATTTATGGACACCAGGTAATTTTACTACTCCATCAATCATTGTTAGTCCTTCTTCAACTTTGCGTTATACTGTTGCAGTATCTAATGATTCTTGTACAGTAAAAGATAGTGTACTTGTTACTGTTAATTCACTTCCAACAGTTGATGCAGGTATCGCAAATTCAATTTGCAACGGGGACTCACTTATATTACAACCAAGTGTTAGTTCAAATTTAACATTGAATTCGCCATTAACATTTAGTAATCTGATCCGTTATTCAATAGCGAATCTTGACACTGCTTTTTCTCCATTACAAGTATCGGGAATAAATGGAACTATAAATTCAAATTCTGTTGCATCAGTATGTTTTGAAATTACTCATACAAATGATGCTGATCTTGATATTTTTCTATACTGCCCTGATGGAACTGTATTAGAGCTTAGTACAGATAACGGTGG
>JAZKBX010000278.1:0-8202 GCA_040388455.1 Bacteroidota bacterium | reverse complement strand
CAAAATTCACTTCCGCCAACAACTAAACATACAACTCCTTTTTTTTCATTTTGCCAGTTAGCTCCTAAAGCGCAATTAACATTCAACTGGCAGGAGCCTCCATCACCAAATGATTTTTCAGTAAATTCTTTAATACCTCTGTAACCATGTGTTACTCTGAATAAATTGAGACGGCCCTGGTTTGCAACTTCTGCAGGTTCAAAATATTCAATTACCAACGCATCACCCGGTATCAGGTCGGTGGCAAATTTTGAACTGATGTCGTTATTTTGGTTTGTAAATGCACCGATAATATATTTTTTATCATGGGTGTATATAAATAATTTTGCGCCTTCAGGAATAAAAAAATCATCGAAAGCAAGGTTTAAAGAGATGGCTCCGGCTGATTTTATTCCAAGTTGAAATATTCTGTCGCCATTGGCCAAAGTGATCCATTTCCCGGAATTTTTAAGATCATAGTTTACAAAATGGTTAAAACCAAAGCGGAATGGACCTTTGTTTTGAGAATTGACCTCATCTTCTGCTTTTAGCACTGCTAAATCAAAATAAGGCATACTATTAAATTGAACCGCCTCTGTTGATTGGAAATTTTTATCGAAACTTAAGGGTTTACCACCGTGACTAAGCTGTGCAATAGCAATGTTCCCGAATAGCAAACTAACGGATAAGTAAAAGCTGGAAAGTATGTTTTTTTTCATTTTGAAAATATTTGTTATCGAGTCACGAAATAAAATAATTTGGCTTTGAATATGTTAAAGATAGGGATTTTAAAAACCAAAAACAAATTGGTTTTCATACAAATTATACATTTTTTTTACTTAAAAACAGATGGGGATTTGCATTGAATTCAATTTTTTTTATTAAAAAAACACCTGTTACGATTTCTCGAAACAGGTGATTAATTATACTATTGATTGAATTTTATTTTTTAATTTTTTCTTTTTCAAGTGCTTCAATAAAATTCCCTAATTGTTCGGTGTCAATTCTTTTGGCTTTGATCATTTTATTTTCATCCAATAAATAAACTACAGGTGTACTGTAAATATCATATATCTTTTTTGTAACTGCTCTCCTGTATTGATCCGGTTCATGTACGTTGATCCAGTTCAAATTATTTTCACGGATAAATTTTTTCCAGTCTTCAGGTTTATCTTCTGTTTCAATAGCATAAACTTCTACACCTTTTTCTTTCAGCTTTTTGTAAAGTTCCGCAAGTTTAGGAACTTCTTTTTTACAATGTCCACAGCCATGATCCCAAAATATAAGAACGGTATATTTAGCTTTAACATCATATAAAGAAACGTATTTACCTGTTGTATCCAGCATATTTATTGCCGGGGCTTTTTTACCTAACAATAATGGTTTTAGTGTGTACGCACGGGTGGTAATTTTATGTAATTGCGTAGAATCAACCCAAAATGCTTGTTTGGTAGCGTAATATTTTTCCACCATGTGCACAAATACAGCATCCATTCCCATTATGTTTGAACTCTCATAATTATAGGTTAACCAATAAATAATGTACTTGAACATTTCCTGGTTTGCTTTTGCTTTTGTTGCCAGGTAATCTACGGAAACATTAATGGAATCAGGTATCTGAGCTGTTAGTTTATCCATATATTGCTTGATCTTGGTATGGAAAATAGGGGTACGTAACAACCTGTCGTCACTAAAATCAATATTGTCGAAAAAATGAGCTTTATAATAACGGTAGGCAAAAGTGGTATCTTTTTTACCACTTGCAAGTAATGGTGCTTCCGGAACATCAATTTCTTCCATTGCTTTAAACAGTTTAGCAACAAAAGTGGTAGGATTGTCTTTAATAAAGCCGAGTTTATAATCTTTTACTTCCTTATCAATCCCAGACATTTTATCAATAAGTAACTTTGTAGAATCCTTATTGGTTTTAGTTGTTGCTTTGTAAAGGTCCCTTAAGGGCTCAATTTGCTTTTGTTTACCGGCCATAAAAGTCTGGTAATCGTAAAAGAATTTGTTTTCGGCAGAGCCCTTTACTTTCATGAATTTGATGTAATCGGCAGTGTCGGTTTCTAAGGAAAAATTTTGTTCTGCATCCATCACAAAATCAAAATATTTTTTATTGGGGGGCACAAATAAGTAAATTCCTTCGGGATACTTTTCAGTACCTTTAAATACCACTTCGCCTTTGGCATTTACTTTTGCCGAATCTTTAATATATTGCTTATCTCCATAATAATTTGCCAACAGGCAGGTAGAGCCTTCTTTTAGCCCCTTGGCTGTGATCTTAATGTTGTAACCATTTTCTTGCGGATTACCTGCAATAATATGAGTAGTGGCAAGGATAGTTAACAGAGTGATTGTTTTAGCAAAAAAGGAATTCATAAAAATTGATTTTTTTTTGGTTAATAATGCAATTAACTTACTGTTATTGTAGAGTTTTGAAGATTTATAAATTTCATGTTTAATGATACAATTATAGCTATTTTTTTGCAATTTTTATGTCACAATAAGAGTGCCGTAAATTGAGAATTGTGATTGGCATGTATTTTTAATTGAAAATCAGCAACTTACAAAATGTTAAAAAATATTAAAATTTAAACCGACTCAAAATCAGTAAAAAAAATGGAATCAGAATTAACCCGATAAGTCTAAAATTTTTGATTAATTTTGCACCTTAAATTTAAAACAATTTTAACATTAATTTTACTCACAAAAAATCGATCAAATGAAAAAAATTTACACATTACTTTCTGTTTTATTATTCGCTGGTTCGGTGAATATAAAAGCTCAGGATACTTTGCTATATGAAGGATTTCAATTTGTTATGGATTCATACCTTATCTCAGTTACCAGTCCACCGGTTGGAACTAATACCGACAGCATGTGGTATAATTATGATGCCGATCAGTTAGCTGATGGCGCAGGTGGAACAAATGCACGCCCTGATGATTGGTGGCAAATATTAGCATTCGCTGATTCCAATTTATATATTCAGGGAACTACTGATACTAATATTGTAATGGGTGCTAATTCATGGTTTTCATCTCCCGGGCTAGCTGATAATTGGTTGATCACTTCTAATGTTCAATTGGGTGAGCATGATACATTATTCTGGAAGGCGGCACCAAGACAAACCCCACGGTATTGTGATGGTTATGAAGTGAGATTATCTACTACAAACAATAGTGATCTTGCGTTCACAAATTTATTGTTTACTGCAGCGGAAATGACTGCAATAAGCGGAACCAGTGCCGATTCTACATTTAGTGGTTATACTTTTTCAACACCGGGTTTTGTACACGGGCTGGATGGCACCTTTACTGAATTTGATAATGATTCAGCACGTTTGATCGGTATATTAAAGCCTTTTTCTGTGCCATTAGATGCTTATGCAAATCAAAATGTATTTATTGCATTTCACCATACTTCATTTGATGATAACCTTATCTCAATTGATGATATCATGATTCGTGGTACTGCATCAAACCCTATCGCTGGGATCAAAGAAAATAAATTTGATCTGAATTTGAATGTTTTCCCAAATCCTGCTGGCGATAATGCACAGTTGAATTTTCAGTTAACAGCTGAAACAGAAGTTACAATTAATGTAAATGATGTTACAGGCAAGTTGGTTTATTCCGAGAACAAAGGTTCTTTAGCTTATGGCCGTCATTTCGCAACTATTAATACTGCTGTTTTAGCAAATGGTTTTTATACAATTGCGGTACAAACTAAAAATGGTACAAGTACTACTAAATTGATCGTTCAATAATAGAGAATATCCTCAAAATAAAAATCCCCGCTGATCAATTTCAGCGGGGATTTTTGTTTTAAAAGTGGAATATATAATCAAAATGAGTTTTTCTTAGTACAGTCATGCTGATCTCATGAGATTGCGAAACCACCGATAGCCAACGGGGCGGGAAAGTTCGGAATGACTTTCTCGACAAATGTTAGCGATTTTGCATTATTCCTCTTTAAACTCAGAGATAAAGTGGAAATGAATCTCAGGGTTTTTCTCTTGCGCCATTTGCAGCGCCCATGCCGATTCAGCTAAAAATACAGGACGGCCTTCTTTATCGGTTGCCATGTGATGTAGTTTTTCGAAGATAAACTCTTCCATCTTTTTCTTATTCTTACTGCTTATCCAACAGGCTTTAAAAAGAGAGATGTGCTCAAAATTACAGGAAGCAGAATATTCGCTTTTTAAACGGTGTTGAATTACTTCGAATTGAAGTGCTCCAACAGTCCCAAGAACTTTACGGTTATCTGTTTTTTTGGTGAACAATTGGGCAACACCCTCATCTGTTAATTGTTCAAGCCCTTTGTTTAATTGTTTTGTTTTTAAAGGATCGGCATTTACCACATATTTGAACAATTCAGGAGAGAATTGAGGAATTCCTTTAAAATTCATTTTTTCTCCTTCCGTGAGGGTATCCCCGATCTTGAAAATGCCGGAATCATAGAGCCCGATTATATCACCAGGGTATGCCTCATCCACCACATTTTTTTCCTGAGCCATAAAAGCAGTAGGATTTGAGAATTTTAGGGTGCGGTTTTCACGAACATGATAATAATTTTTATTTCGCTCAAATTTACCGGAGCAGATCCTTAAAAAAGCGATTCTGTCGCGATGTTTAGGGTCTAAGTTGGCATGTATCTTAAATACAAATCCGGTGAAATTTTTATCATCGGGGTGTATAATTTTCAGATCTGTTTCGCGGGAACGTGGAGTAGGAGCAATTTTAATAAATCCATCCAAAAGTTCACGAACTCCAAAATTATTTACAGCACTGCCAAAAAATACCGGGGAGATCATTGCTTCCAGATAGTCTTCAATTTCAAATTCGGAGTAAACACCTTCAATCAATTCTATGTCATGACGTAAAATATTGGCGAAATGTTCACCAATAATTTCATCAATTGCTCCATCACTCAGGTCTTTTATCTCAATTGAATTTTCGGTGGTTTGTTTTTCACCCTGGTTGAAAAGGATTAAACTTTTCTCGTACAAATTATAAACACCTTTAAATGTTTTTCCAATGCTGATAGGCCATGTTAATGGGCGAAGATCTATTCGTAATTCTTTTTCTATCTCGTCCAACAGATCAAAAGGATTTTTACCTTCACGATCCATTTTATTGATGAAAACAATAACAGGAGTTTTGCGCATACGGCATACTTCAAGGAGTTTGCGTGTTTGAGGCTCCACACCTTTTGCACAGTCGATAACCATTATAACGCTATCCACGGCAGTAAGTGTGCGGTAGGTATCTTCAGCAAAATCTTCGTGGCCGGGAGTATCCAATAAATTTATTTTAACGCCTTTATATTCAAAACCCATTACAGATGTTGCTACCGAAATTCCACGCTGACGCTCAATTTCCATAAAGTCGGAAGTAGCGTGTTTTTTTATTTTGTTTGATTTTACAGCACCTGCTTTTTGAATAGCTCCACCAAATAAAAGCAACTTTTCAGTTAATGTAGTTTTACCGGCATCGGGGTGAGAGATAATACCAAAGGTTCTGCGTTTTTCTATTTCTTCTTTTAAAGCCATTGTATTACGAATTACGAATTTTATCGAATTACGAATCTTTGTTTGTTAAAGTCATCCCGAGTCCTTCGACTGAGCTCAGGATAAACTCCACTGAGGGATCTTTTTATTGATTACTAAAATGTTGATTAAAGGAGAATATACCTTCTTAGCATACTAACAAGATCCCCTTAAATTGGTTGGAATGACATAAATTTACCCTATTTAATGCCAAAATAAAAAACCCCAACTCTTCCCGAAAAGGGAAAGGCAGGGGTTTTATAAATATTATAATTTAATTATTGTTTTTTCTCAGCGATACGAGCTGCTTTTCCAGTTAAGCCACGTAGATAGAATACACGTGCTCTACGAACAACACCAACTTTGTTTATTTCAACTTTGTCGATATATGGAGAACATACAGGGAATACACGTTCTACACCAACTGAATTACTCATTTTACGAACTGTAAAAGTTTCAGTAGCTCCAGCACCTTTACGCTGAATAACAACACCTTGATATTGCTGAACGCGTTCTTTTTCGCCTTCTTTGATTTTATAATGAACAGTAACAGTATCACCAGCTTTAAACTTAGGGTGACTAACTTTTATTGACATTTGGTCTTCTACGTATTTTAATAACTGGCTCATAAACTTTGTTTTTATACTATTTTAAATCAATATCCCTTAAAAAGGAATGCAAATATAGTTTATTTTCTTAGATTGGAAAAATAATTTTCGAAAAATATAACTTGAATTGGTTTTTTGCTCCAAATCTCGTGTTTTTTTTGAAAATAGAGGAGAAAAACGTCCCGAAGATCACATTTGGTGCTCCTGAGATCTTTAAACTGAAATTCAGGTATTTTGATAACCTGGATTCGATTTCCAGTTTGCCCCAAGCCTCAATAGATGCTATATTCCTATTTTCATTGAGATGTGCGTTAGGGATTGCAGCGAAAATCCTTTTTGTCCTTTACAAAAAGATTGAAGCGGAAAGCCCGCCCTTTTTCTTTTTTTAGAAAAAGGGAACGCCCAAATATTGCTTTTGACTCATCTGTCTTGTAGTGGCCCCTGCCCAAAATGTGTTTTTATTCACACTATATCGGGACTTTCTTATTAACAGATCTCAAAGCACCGTATCGCATAATTTATTATATATTTGCATTATAAATAATAAGAAATATGAAACACTTGCGCTTAACATTAACCATCGTAATTAGTATTCTTTTATCTTTTTCGGCATATTCGCAGAAATCTGGTGAAAATTACTATAAAAAAGGGACTGCAAAATCAATTGCAGGTCAATATAAGGAAGCTTTAGAAGATTTCGATAAGGCCGTTAAATTAAGTCCGGAAGAGATCACCTACCTTTTTGCCCGCGCTGCAGTAAAAAGTGAGTTAGAGGATTATGCCGGAGCTATCCAGGACTATACTTCAGTTATTGAATTGAAGCCTGATTATGCTGAAGCTTATTTTTACAGGGCTTATACCAAGGATATGCTGGAAGATTATGAAGGTGCAATTAAAGATTATGATAAAGCGATCAAGATCAACCCTGACTATCTTCAGGCTTACCATAACCGTGCTACTGCTAAAGATAAATCGGGAGATTTTTCCGGAGCCGTTGAAGATTATAGTAAAGCTATACTTTCCAAACCGGATTATTTCACTTATATAAACAGGGGGAAAGCGCAGTATGAGTTGAAGGATTATGCCAGCGCTATTCGCGATTATGATAAAGCGGTGGATGTAAATGCAAATGATGTGGAAGTATATTTTTTACGTGGCTATGCTAAATCAGGAAGTAAGGATTATGTGGGTGCAATAAAAGATTTTGAAAAGGCATTGGAATTTACGCCTGAGGATGCAAGAATATATAACGGAAGAGCTTTGGCTGCATTGGGAATGAATGATTTTAAAGCTGCTTTTCACGATCTTAACTATGCAATTGAGTTGAAATGGGATTACGAAGAACCATATTATAACAGGGGCTTTGCAAGAAGTGAGTTGGAAGATTACACTTTGGCATTGAATGACCTTAATAAAGCGATTGAATTAAAACCAAATTATTATCAAGCTTATTTTTTGAGAGGGGTAATGAAAAGCAAATTGAACGATTTTAAAGGTGATATAGTAGATTTTAACAAAACCATTGAATTAAAACCTGATTTTGCGGATGCGTATTATAACAGGGGGATATCTAAAACCAGAAGCGATGACAAAGAAGGGGCTTGTTTAGATTTTAATCAATCAATTAAACTGGGTAGTTCAAAAGCAGAGCAAATTATCAAGGATTATTGTAAGTGAAAAAACTGTTTTTTTGAATCCTAAACTTTACATTCTGCATTTTGAATTTAAAGTTTAGGATTTTTTATGTCTTTTATTTTAGTAGATCAGGTCTTCGTTTTTGGGTACGTTCAATGCTTTGCTCATGCCGCCATTCTTCAATATTTTTATTGTGTCCGGATAATAGTATGTCAGGCACTTTCCAGCCATTGTATTCGGCAGGTCGGGTGTAAACAGGTGGGGCTAATAAATTATCCTGAAAGGAGTCTGTTAAAGCGGATGTTTCATCGGATATAGCTCCCGGAATAAGCCGGATTATACTATCACAAATTACTGCTGCAGCTAATTCTCCACCGGAAAGAACATAATCGCCAATAGAAATTTCTTTGGTGATCAAATGTTGGC
>JAZKBX010000277.1:3846-6037 GCA_040388455.1 Bacteroidota bacterium | reverse complement strand
GCGAAACTTTATTGATCTATCTACAAAGCCTGAACAAATTTAGAAATTGAAATTAACTCCTGCAGTAAATGGATATACTTGTGGTCCTTTATCTTTTTTAAATAATCTGTTCAAGCCATAATTTGCAAATAGTGTAACATTATTATAACCAATGCGAGCAGTAGCGGTATAAAGGAATGGCTCCAGGTTAAAATCATCACGTTGTTTTATTTTGTTATGCTTATCATTCAGATCATATTTTTGTTTTAATACAGAATGTATACGGTATTCAAATTGTGCACCAACAGCTACATGGAAATTATGATTGGATTTTTTTCCAGTGTTAAACTCAAGCATTAATGGTGCTTTGATATAACTTACATTCAATGTGTTTTTCTTGTACTTTACCGCGTCATTTGAAGCATCCAGATAGGTGGCATCAGAATTTAATGTTACATTATTTTTTAATGCATAGTGCTTAAAATCGAAACCAAAACCGGTTACCAGGTTTACATAATTTTTATAGATATGGAAATTCTTTTCCAGTAGGTTTAGTCCGAAATGAATTGATCTTGCATAGTTCAATTCTAAGAATGTTGCGCCTTCCGGAGCATCTAACTTATTATTGTAATCTAATAAACCATTAACTCCTATTTCAAAACCAGTCCAGTGTTTGAACTCTTCGTTATAATTCCTTAAAGAATCTTTTTTACTTATAACTTCTTCATCCTCGTCATCATCATCGCCATCACCTATAATTACGTATTTCTTTTTTCCAAGTTTAAGTTTTGTTGTATCATTGGCAGTTTCTTCACCATTACCACTTCTGCTTTCACGAACCGATCCAAAACCGGTAATGCTTATATTTCTATCGGTCGGATTCCCTTTGTAAATTACAGAACCAACGCCCGAAACATCTGCATCTAAATTTTGTTTAACATTTATCTTTGCATCACCTGCACCGGATACTTTAACTTTTGCTTTATCAACTTCCAGGTTCGATGCACGTAAATTACCTACTCCTGATAAGGTTGCTTCTAATATTTGCGCAGTTCCGATCAATACAACATTACCAACCCCGCTAATGTTAGTTTTAACATCACTTGCTTTAATATCCAAATGGATTTTTCCGGCACCATTTGACGAAATTGTTAATTTGTCACATATTAACTGATTGCCGGACTTTACGTCTGCAGCACCAGTTATATCCAAATTGCTAAGTGATTTAATTCCAATATTTATCACTAAAGGTTTATCACTTTTAATATTGTCTACCGCAATAATGGATAATATACCATCTTTTACTTCGGTTTTAATTTGCAGTTGGGATTTTTCATCTGCATCAACTTTAACAGTATTTGAGTCGCTTTGCGAAAGAATAATATTAAAATTATCGCCAGCTTTTACTCCGTTGAAATCACCAACGGTTCTTTTTTCTTGAGCTGTGGAACTAAATATTGAGAAGCCTGTTAATAAAACAAGTCCAACTAATTTTATTTTTATGTTTCCAGTTTTCATAATTTATTTTTTTAAGATTTCAGTTTTGTTATGTGACATTTGTATTTGTAGATTTGTTACAGCTGTAATTTTTTATTGTGGATTTTACTTTATTCTTGTTCTGTGACGAATGCAATAATAGATTTGTTACAAAATTAGTTTCAGTATTTATTTTAAATTATCCCATTTTTATGATGTGACGTTTACAATTGTTCATTTGTTACAATAATTTTTTATAAATGAAATAAAAAATGGGCAATGCTGTTGAATGGGTTTATTTAATTGATATTTGTTGTAATAAAATAATTATTTATGTCAAAAGGATTTTATCTTTAGAGGGCTAAAGTAGCATTTTTTAATAAATTTAAAAGATTGCTGTAACTTTAGGGTAACCTATCCGTCATACCACAAACGAAAACTGCTTTTATCAATTAGAATGCTTAATAAGAATGACAGTACAAGAATTTAATAAGACTGTTGATTTATATGCAGATAATCTGTATCGGTTTATCCTTAAAAATATTAAGGATTCTGAAAAAGCGCGTGATATTGTGCAGGATACTTACGAAAAAATGTGGTTGAAGGTATCTGAGGTGGAATCTACAAATGCCAAATCCTATATGTTCACTGCGGCATACCGCACAATGATAGATCGTATCAGACGTGATAAGAAGCAAGGTGACCTGTCCGAATCAAATATGCATAGTTTAAGCCA
>JAZKBX010000277.1:0-3746 GCA_040388455.1 Bacteroidota bacterium | reverse complement strand
GACGTGATAAGAAGCAAGGTGACCTGTCCGAATCAAATATGCATAGTTTAAGCCATAACAATCATTACAGTGATTTGAAAGAGATATTGAATGAAGCTTTAACAAAACTACCCGAAATACAACGTTCTGTTATTTTATTACGCGATTATGAGGGGTACAATTATTCTGAAATCGGTGAAATTACCGGATTAAATGAATCTCAGGTTAAGGTGTATATTTTTAGGGCTAGAGGTTTTTTAAAAAATTATATTGGAGCGATGGAGAATGTGATGTAAAAAGCGGGCTCGCTAAATTCCTTTTTTTAAGAATGAGGTAAATTGAGAGCATGTTAAAATTGAAATCAATAATTAAACGGTTTAAAATTCCTTTTTCCTTTGGAATTGGATAAATAGATTAAATGAATATCAACAAAAATAACTACGAAGCATATTTCCTTGATTATCACGAGGGAAATCTGACACCTGTTCAGGTGGCGGACTTGCTGTTTTTTGTTGAACAGCATCCTGGATTAAAAGAGGAATTTGAAAATTTTGAAAATTTTTCGCTTGAAGATTTTTCTTCTATTGAATTTGCAAACAAATCAAGTTTGAAGAAAGAAATCACACTTGATAATAAAGAAGAATATTTTATAAGAGCAGTAGAAAATGAGTTGAATCCTACTGAAATTAACTTATTGAAGAATTTCTTAAAACAACATCCTCAATTTTTGGTTGATCTTGAATTGTTTCAAAAAACAAAACTATCTCTTGATACTTCTATTGTTTTTGAACATAAAAATGGATTAAAAAGATATGATTTTACTAAGGCTGAATCCAATTTGTCAGAAGCCGATGAGTTATTGATTAGCTCAATTGAAGGGCTATTAAGTCTTGGGGAGATCAACTTGTTGAATGAACGTTTAGTTGAAGATAAAGAAATAGCGGAAAAATTTGTTTTATTTAATCAAACAAAACTCATTGCTGATAGATCTATCGTTTTTGAAGGTAAAGAAAGCTTAAAACATAAATCTAATAGAGTGATTCCGTTTTACTATTATATTTCAGCAGCAGCTGCTATATTACTATTGTTTGGCTTGTTGTTTTTACTGAATTACAATACTATACAACCTGAATTGGCTATTAAAGTGCCAGTTATAAACAATAAAAAAACAGAATTAATTGAAAGCCAGGCTTTAGTGGAAAATAAAGTTGTAAAAATAAAAACGCAACCAATTAACACCATTGCGTTGGTAGCGAAAAAAGAAAAATCAAAAACAATAAATTTGAATCTTAAGGATTCTCTTTTGACTTCTCCTGTGGCGGTTCCCGATTTATTAATAGCATCAAATAAAGAGATCATAGAATCATTTATTGGTACTGATTCTTTACTGGTTGAACATAGCAAGATTGAGCAATTAGCAGATAATCGAATTGAAGTTGCAAAAGCGGATAAAAAAAGCGAAACGGAGAAACCAACCGAATTCCTTTCTATTCCTGAATTAGCAGTTGAAAAAATCAAAGAAAAATTATTGGATAAAAATGCAATTGCTGCGCAAAAGAAAAGCGGTAATTTAAAAAAAGTTACAGGTTGGGATATTGCACAGGTACTCACAACAGGAATAAGCAAACTTACCGGGCGTGATGTTGAATTAAAACCTTATTATAATGATGAAGGTGCTGTAACCGCTTATGCGCTTAATGCCGGAGCATTCCAGATTTCAAGAGGACGGTAATTTGTATATTTAGTCTGTTTAAATTTTATATAAAAAATAACAATATTGCGTATTGATGCTAACGCTCCTTTCTCGACTCCGCTCGAAATGACCATGTGCGCTGTCATTTCGAGCGGAGTTGAGAAATTGTGGGAAGTTTGGATACTGTTTGAATAAAATTTAATCAGGCTCTTAAATTATAGTATTTTTAAATAATTTAATTTGATGTACGCAGAAAACGTAATTTGCATTAAATTCGGAATCTTAATAAATTTATAACATGATGAAAAAACTACTATTTACTATAATAGTTGTTTTTATTGGTTTTGTAGCAAAGGGTCAAAACAGGTGGTCACAAAAAATTAACTTCTCTGCAACCGCTAAAATAATTGGTAAGGTTGGAAAAACCGCAGAAAAGGTAAGTAAAAATGCCCCGGGGCTAGTTGGAAAAACTGCAAAAATAATTAGTACAACTGCAAAAGTAATGAGTGCAAGCGCGCAGAAGGCGAGCGAAGCAAAAAATAATAAACAATGATCTTAATAATTTCTCGAGGAGAAGTTTTTCCTCAATAACTCTTTTTCAGTAGTATTCCGAGTTTAAATTCTTATTCCAATCACAAGTATATCATCAATTTGTTCATTTGTATCTTTCCATTTTTCAATGAAATCCACAAGGAAAATTCTCTGCTCATCCATTTGTTTTTGCTGAATGCTTAAAAGAACTTCTTTGAATCTTTTTGTCATAAGTTTTTCATCTGAACTACTAAACTGGTCAGCATATCCATCCGAAAAAATGTAAATGCAATCGCCTTTCTTTAATGATACCTTATTTTTGGTAAATTTCCGTTCTGTTTCCGATTGAGCACCACCAATGGCAAACTTATTCCCTTTTATTTCGGTTAGTTGGTAGTTGTTCTGGAAAGAGCCCTTATTGAGCATAACGGAAGGGCTTGAGGTGGACCTATTATCAATTGTTAATTCTCCATTATCAATTTTTTTAATGATCCATAAAGGTCTTTGAGCACCTGCAAATTCAATTTCTGTATCGGTAATAAAAGTGATCAGAGAAATATCCATTCCATCTTTCGATTCACTTTGTTCTTCCTGCTTTAATGTTTTGCGTATTTCTTTGTGAAGATGATTTAGAATTTCATCGGGAGAAGTAATTCCTTTTTCATTCACGATCTGATTTAGAATATTGTTGCCGATCATACTCATTAAAGCGCCAGGTACTCCATGTCCAGTGCAATCGCAGGCTGCAATTAATTTTCTTCCGTCCTTTTCTGCAAACCAATAAAAATCACCACTTACAATATCTTTTGGTTTAAATAGAATGAAGGAATCTGGAAACAGGAGATGTTTGAATTCTTTAGTTGGAAGAATAGCATCTTGAATAGTTTTTGCATAATCTATGCTGTCGGTGATATCTTTATTTTTTTCTTCAATTACTTTTTTCTGCTCCACAATTTCGAACGTTCTTTCTTTAACCTGTATTTCAAGAGTTTCCTTTTGAGTTTCAAGAATTTTTTGTTTTTCTTTCTCCTGTTCAAGGTTCTTTGCCGAAAGCGATTCTACTTCTCTTAATTTCTTTTTGAGGATCTTATTTGTAGTTGCAAATTGTTTAGCCAGGTATAACGACATCGAAACGGGAATACTCATAATAGCGAACGTGAACAAAATCTGAGGCAGATAGCCGGAAAAATTTCCATCATTAGGTATCAGTGTTATGGCTGCAACAAATAATATGAAAATAGCCACACCAATTCCAATGATCATAGAGCCTTGTTTTTTATTTACAAGAGCAATTATTACCACTCGTATAACTTCTATAATTGTCAGGCCAATAAAAAAATAAGAAATTTTGTCAGTGTATTCCCATTGAAATAAAATAAAGAAAAAATTAAGGGCACCAATAACCAGTAGAAACCAAAATGCTTTTGGGATTCGTTCGTAAAAAATAGAATAAACAAGCATGATCAGGGATATTAATAAAACCGGAATCAGTTCGCTTGCGAGATTATCAAACCAGTCAAACAACGCTGCATCTTTTACACTT
>JAZKBX010000276.1:4554-10109 GCA_040388455.1 Bacteroidota bacterium | reverse complement strand
TGAATTCTACAGTGGAGAAGGAGGCTTGTCCGAATAACCTTGCTCCAACATCAAGCACTACAGCGCAATTGGCGATGGGGGATGCACTGGCTGTTTGTTTACTTGATTACAGAGGTTTTTCAAGTAAAGATTTTGCCAAGTATCATCCCGGTGGAGCATTGGGCAAAAAGTTGTATTTAAAAGTTTCAGATATTTCATCACAAAATCAAACGCCACAAGTGAAACCGGACGATTCAATAAAATCGGTTATTCTGGAGATCTCGTCCAAACGATTGGGCGCAACCGCTGTAATTGATAATGGAGATCTGGTTGGGGTAATAACAGATGGCGATTTGCGAAGGATGCTTGAAAAGTCTGATTCCATTAGTGATCTAAAGGCTTCTGATATTATGAATAAAACACCTAAAAGGATAGAGGCGGATGAACTGGCTATAAACGCAATGTTATTATTGGAACAGAATAATATCACGCAATTAATTGTGACCGATAAAGGGAAGTATCACGGTTTTGTACATTTGCATGATCTGCTTAAGGAAGGAATTATTTAAAAATAAGTTTAAAGTTCGAAAGTTTAAAGTTCGAAAGTTAAGGGTTGGCAGATTTAAAAAAAGTTTAAAGTTAAAAGGTTAAGGGTTAAAAGTAGTTATTAAGCCAACTTGCCAAATTAAACTTTATTACTCAAAAAAAAATGAAAAGAATAGCAGCCATTGTTCCAGCATATAATGAAGAAGAGGCAATAGCATTTGTTGTGAATGATATTAATGCTTTGGCGCAATCACAACAGTTATTGATAGATGTGATTGTGGTAAATGATTGTTCTAAAGATTCCACGGCTGATGTTATTTCCAAACTTAAATGTATTGCTCTAAACCTTCCTATTAATTTAGGAATAGGTGGTGCTGTGCAAACGGGTTTTCGATACGCATTGGAGAATGGCTATGATTATGCGATACAAATTGATGGGGATGGACAACATCCTGCATCTGAAATTCCAAAGATCGTAAATGCTGCTATTAACAATGATTTTGATGTTGTTATTGGTTCCCGGTTTATTTCAAATGAAGGTTTTCAGTCATCTGCTTTTCGGAGGATGGGAATTAATTATTTTAAGGTTTTCGTTTAATAAATAGAAAGGTGCTGGAAATAGTGGCAGAATATTATCCTGATGAATATCCTGAACCGGAAGCTATTATTATGTATTCACTTCATAATTTTAAAATTGGCGAAGTACCGGTAACGATGAAAGAGCGGCAAGGTGGGGTTTCATCAATCGGTACTTTTGCATCGGTTTATTATATGTTTAAAGTTACATTGGCAATAATTTTTACGTTTACAAGAATGAAATTTAGGAAAAGAGTTAAGAGTTAAAAGTTGAAAGTTAAGAGTTAACAAAAAGGAAAAAAATCAGCTACTCTCAACTTTCAATTCATAACTCCCAACTTTTAATTCTTAACTTATAACTCTCAACTAAAAAAATCATGGCAAAAATTCAGATCGTAGCAATAGCAGTTAGTTTATTGTTTTTATTTTATATTGTCCGTTTGATCATTAAAGGGAAATTGCGGGAAGAATATTCGATTGTTTGGATTGTATGCACCATCGTATTGATCCTGTTTTCATTTTGGAGAAATGGTTTGGAAGTTCTGGCGAATACACTGGGTGTGTACGAAGCTCCAAACTTGGTATTTACGGGTGCAATATTTGCCATTTTAATTTATCTTTTGCATTTAAGTATTGTTGTTTCAAAATTACATTCACAAAATAAGCAGTTGGCACAGGAGATCGCATTGCTTAAAAATGAGTTTGTTAAAAGAAGTAATAAGTAATAGGTAAAATGTAATGGGTGAAACCCCAAGAAATATTACCTATTAAATATTAAATATTACTTATGTGTTATGAAAAGACTTGCAGTTATTAATGGATTGAGAGGCTATGCTATTTTGGGAGTAATATACTTTCATTTGATAGGCGTTTTTTTTAACCAGCCGGGCTGGTATACCGTTTTTATCGGTGATCTACCGATATTCCCTTTAACCTATTTGGGACACGGCTGGTTGGGAGTGGATCTGTTTTTTATCCTCTCCGGATTTGTACTGTATCTGCCCTATGCAAATGGCAGCCGTGAATTAAAAACAGGCGCGAGTGTCTGGACCTTCTATAAACACCGCGCTTCGCGATTATTGCCCTTATACTATATTTCATTAGTAATTTCTATTTTCTTCATCGTTCATGCCAGCAACATCCATGAATGGAGTTTTTGGAAAGACATGATATTGATGTTTACAATAACCTTCAATTTTACTAAGGAAACCTTTATACCTTCCTATAACTATGTGTTATGGTCTTTAGGTATAGAAGTGTTGTTCTCTGTGGTTTTTCCTTTATTGATTTGGCTGATCGTTAAAAAAGGGATAATAAAATTTTGTATGGTGGTGTTTTATATGAGTTTTATAGTAAGAGTTATCTCTTGTTTTTACCCCAATTATTATTTGGCCCCTCACCTGAATATGATCAAGGATAGCTTGTTTGGCAGGTTAGATGATTTTGCAACAGGAATGCTACTTTGCCATTGGTTTGTAACAGGCTGGAAACAAAAATGGTTTGAACAATACAGTATCGTTTTATTCTTTCTTTCACTTTTTGTGATCACCTTGGGATGCTATTTTTCCGACTATGTTTTTTTACATTATATTTCTTCTTATTTCGAACCCTTTATAAATACATTCTTTCAGCTGGGTTTTGGATTATTAACGTTATCGCTTTTGCACATGAAAAGAAATCCGATACAATTTTTATTTGCCAATAAATCGTTGCAGCTGTGTGGAATGATGTGTTACAGTTTATATCTATGGCACGGGAATATGCGCATGGTTTTTATCGCAGATTATACTCCACTGCGAATTATCACTTATCTGATGTTTTTATTTTTGCTTTCCTTTTTAACTTACCGGTATATTGAATTCGGAAATAAAAAAATGGATGATATACTTCCGCAATAATGAAGGGTGTGAGGTTTTGAATTAAACCAACCCTCCGTTCAAATCGATGCAGGAGCCGGTTAGGTAGGGTGTATTGCGAATGTACTGTATCGTGTTGAAAATGTTTTCAGGATCGCCAAATGCATTGTAAGCAATTTTTGATTTTATTTTTTCTTGTATTTCTTCAGGCACAGAATTTATCATTCCTACTTTAAAATAGCCTAAATTAATATTATTGATAGTGATCCCTTTTTGTGCGTTTTCCAAGGCAATACTTTTTATCATTCCGTTTAATCCTGCTTTGGATGCAGCGTAAGCGCTTGTCCCCATCACTCCAATTTGTCCTACTATTGAAGATAAATTAATGATTCGGCCGAAGTTTTGTTCGCGCATCACAGGTAATGTTGCACGTATCAGATGATATGTTCCATTCAGATTTACGTTAATTACCTGGGTCCAATCGTTAACATTCGATTTGTGAGCGAATGAGTTTTGGGTGATGCCGGCACAGTTAATAAGTGTAGTGTTTTTTAATTCAGGTTCAACACTTTTAATAAATTTTTCAACTTGTATGTAGTCGGTGATGTCGAGTTGGTAGGTGTTTTCAAAGATTTTGCCTTCAGGTTTGTTTTCGTGATAAGTGCCAATAATCTTTTCTCCAGCTTGTGTAAACTTATTGAATAGAAAATCTCCTATTCCGCCTGTAATGCCTGTAATGATTATCATAGAGGTGATTTGTCGATGTGCTGATATTTTGATGCGCTGATTAATTTATGTGCTGATTGTTTGTTAATTTTTTTATTCATCAGCACATAAATTCATCAGCACATCTGCGCATTATTTCTTTGATTTCGCTTTTTCGTCTTTTGCCCAATTCAAATTACCTTTGGCTAATCTGTGTTCAGGATCAATTTGTAATGCTTTGGTACAAGCCTCAATAGCTTTATCCCATTGTTTCAACTGATTATAAGCGGCTCCCATATTGCTGTAAGCACTTGCATATTCGGGTTGAAATTGTAATGCTTTTTTACAAGCTTCAATACTTTTTTCATATTCGCCTTGTTGGTAATAGGCTAAACTTAAATCGATCTGGCTACCAGCAGATGGTGATTCATTAGCAGCAGATTCAATTTTTGAAGTTTTATCGCGCTGATTCAAAGCGTCTGCCAAATTGTTTTTTGCCAACTGAAAGTCAGGTTTGATCTCTATTGCTTTTTGGCAAGCTGCAATTCCTTTGTCATATTGCTTCATGAGGGTATATGCTGAACCCATATTGTTATAAGCATCGGCATAATCAGGTTTTAGTTTTACTGCTTCTAAACCTGCATTAACGCATTGCTCGTATTTGCCTGCCTGGTAATACATTAAACTTAAATTAAAATATTTTTCTGCCGAAGGAGCTTTCTTTACTTCTTCTTCAGTCATTTCAATCTTTCCTTTTTGGTTTTTGCTGGCTTCCAAATATTGTAATGCCTCAGGGTTGTTAGGTATGATTTGTAAGGTACCTTGAGCTATTTCTTTAAGTTTGGCCCAATCACCAGTATCGTTATATGCTTTCATTAATATGCTACGAGCACCAATACTAGCGGGGGAAAGTTCGATACATTTTTCCAACATAGGTATCGCTTCAGAATAACGTAATTGACCGCACAAAAAATTTCCATAAAAAAACCAGGTGTCAGGAGTATTTCCTCCATATTGAGTTGCACTTTTAAAATAATTTTCTGCACTTATTTTATCCCCTGTAGCATTTTTCAAAACGCCCATGTTGATGTGTAAAGAATAGTAATAGGGCCACATAGCCAGGGCTTTTGTAAAACATTTTTCAGCTTCCACATAATCACCTTTTCCCATCCTGCTAAGTCCGTAATTCATTAATCCACGGGCGTTTTTTGGGCTTTTAATAGTTACATCATACCATAAACTTTCTTCTGTTTTCCATACTTTGTTACGTTCGTAAGTTCCAAATGCATATCCCGAAAGTACCACTATCACAATAAAAACAGCCATTATATCATAGCTAAAAGGTAGTTTTTCAAGACGTTTTTTGTATTTCATTAACAATAAACCAACGGCCCAGCACACACTTATTACAAGCCCTACATAAGGGAAAAAGATACGATGGTCATTTAATACCTCAGCAAAAGGAATTACACTTGAAGAAGGGACCAAGGCTAAAAAAAACCAAAGGATACCATAACTTATAGGTCTAAGGCGCTCATCTTTAGAGAAAAGGAATGAAATATATATCATTAAAAAAATAAATGCACAACCAATAAAAAACCGGATGTTCCAGATACTTTGCAGCGGTTCCCAATCGCTATCGGCACTTAAACCAAATGGAAAAAAGAAAGTCGTAAAATAATGAGCAATTACAAACGGTTGAGTAATTAAGTAGTTGATAGTGGATGAACCGCCCGATTCCCATGTTTTAGGGGTTAAGTGGTCAATAAATAAATAAAGTGCGGCACAAAAAATAAATGAAGGGATCGTTTTTTTAATTACGGCAATCAGTTGTTTCGACTGTTTTTTATTAAAAATATCATACAAACTCATTTTTTGCTCAAACAAAAGGAT
>JAZKBX010000276.1:0-4454 GCA_040388455.1 Bacteroidota bacterium | reverse complement strand
TTAAAAAACTTGAAAATGAAAAAGAACATTAAAATACCCTGTAACAAAAAAAGAATAAATGATGAAAGATGAAAATAAAACATATTATATCCTTTTCCTAACCAATAGTCGAAGGCGAGTGATGTGCTAACAAATGGCCGGTATGATTGGTTGCTGGGCAGGGAACTGAAAGTTGTTGCGTCCTTGAAAAAACGCGGAATGTTTTTTATATCCTGAATAAATAAATTGTTTTCCACAGCATGCGAATCATCAAAATGAAAGGAGTTGTTAAAATGATTCGAATAAACAAGGGTAACAACTGAAATCAGTAATAAGAAATAAACTAAAGTTTTGCCTTTAGATAAATTTTCAAAAAATTGTTTAATCATGGTTAAAATTAGCTTTATTCGTAAAAGTAGTAAAAATTCTAATTTAAAAATTGGGAATTAAAGACTGGAGTTCTTATTTTGTTGTTACAATAATATTAAATATTTAATTATTTTTATTAAATTTGAGCAGTAATTGTATCTGAATCTGTTGATGATTTAGAAAAGGATATTAATTTAAAAAAATAAAAAAGCAGAGAGCATGAATACTAATAATGAAGAGAAAAAAGAAAACGATTTAGTTGACTCAAACCAAACCCTCAATATTAATCAAGAAGAAAAACCCGAAAACACTCCATTTGATTCAGATGACAGTTTAGATATTGGTGAGGAAAAAAGTGAAAACACTCCTATTAATGAAAAGCAAAGTAAAACGATCAGAACTATTGTAATTGTAGTTTTGTTATTGTTACCAATTGCTTATATTTTTTACAAAACAGCGGGCAATTCTACTTCAACTCCGGAGCAGGCTACTAATCAGGCTCAGACAATAGATATTGCGGCTTATGAAAGTGTTGCTGCGACAAATCCTACTTTTAGCAACCTGCTTAACCTTTCAAATGCTTATATAAATTCCGGAGCAGCAGGAAAGGCTATAGAGCCTTTAAAGAAAGCGATTGAATTAAATCCTGAAAGTGCTGTTGCTTACAGCAATTTGGGATTTGCATATACGATTCTTCAAAATTTTAAAAAAGGGGTAGAATTTGGCGAAAAGGCGGTGCAATTAGATAGTACTTTTCAGTTGGCCAAAAACAATTTGAACTGGGCTTTAACTGAACAAAATAAATTGCTTCAAGCCATTGCAGAAGTAGAAAAAACTCCCGAAGATAAAAGAAATACGAATTTTTATATCCAATATGGATTGCTTTATTTAAAATTACAGGACTACGATAAGAGTATCGAAATCTGGAATAAAGTTCTTATAACAGAACCCAAAAATTCGGCAGCATTAATAAATATTGGTGTGGCTTATATGTCTAAAAGTGAATACGGGAATGCAATTAAGTCTTTTCAAAAAGCCATTGATGCCAATGCTAATGATCAGCTTGCTAAAAATAATCTTGCCTGGGCTTTGGATGAACAAAATAAAGTTTTAGCTGAGAAAAATAAAACAGGAGTTCAACAAACAAAATAAGCGGTTGGAGCAAGAAATTGGGTAGTTCCTTAATATTTTTGCTCCTTTTTTTTTAATATTCATTTGAACATTGTTCAAATGAATATTTAATTTTAGAGAAATTTCTAAGTGCCCATTTTTTAGAGTTGAAATATAAATATTTCTAATCGCTCGGCTTTTACCTGGATTTAATGACAATATTTATCCATGGTAAACTGTAAAATGATTTCAGCCAGAATTAAGAGAATTTTTTCACTAAATAAAAAAATCCATCCTGAAAATATTGTTGATAATTCCATTTTATTATGAAGTAAAGTCTTTTGTATTTGTAAATCCAGCTCCGCTGGATAAATTCAATAGAAAACAAAAAATAATTTCTCAAAACTCCCAATGCAAATACTAAACAACAAGGATATGTTTTTCAAGCGCATAGCTATTGTTTTTTTTATAAGCCTGTTCGGTGTAGGATGCTTTGTCTTTTCCGATTATGGAATATCTTGCGATGAAAGAGATTTTTCACGATTAAATGGAGAGGTTACTTACAATTTCATTAAAACGGGTGATGCTAAAGAATTGCTTGCCTGTGCTGAAAAATATCATGGCCCAGCCTTTGAAATTTTTTTATATTCTGCCGAAAAATTATTCAAATTAACCGATACCCGTAGCATCTATTTACTGCGACATGGATTAACTTTTCTTGTCTTTTTTGTTGGAGCAATTTTTTTTTATTTGTTAGGTTTGAAATTTTTTAAAAGCCATGGTGCGGCATTATTATGTAGCGTGATGCTTGTTGCATCTCCACGAATGTTTGCCGAAGGTTTCTATAATTCAAAAGATATAGTCATGCTTTGTTTTTGCATCATTGCAAGCTATACCGCCCTCTTATTTATTGAGCGGCAAACAATTGGGTCGGCTTTTATTCACGCAGCACTTTGCGGATTTGTAATTGACATTCGAATTATTGGTTTGCTTTTACCCCTTGCCACGGTGCTTTTGTTTATAATGCAAAAACACAGGAAAATGATCCCACTTTTAATATTCATATCTTATTCATTACTTTTTGTAGTTATTTTTTGGCCTGTTTTATGGCTCAATCCTGTTTATCATTTTGTAGGAGCACTCCAGGAAATGAGTCATTTCCCGATCCCGGTAATTGTATTCTATTTTGGAAAATTTATTTCCAGTCAAGATTTGCCTTGGCACTACATACCCGTATGGATTTCAATCACAACTCCCGTTTTGTATATTATTTTATTTATTGTAGGACTATTCTTTTTAGTGAAAAATTCTTTGGTGAATTTTATGTATACTCTGCCTATCCAATTTGCTTTGTTTATGTTTGCGACCCCAGTTCTTGCGATTATAATTTTAAACTCTGCTGTTTACGATTCTTACCGCCATATATTTTTTATTTACCCTTTTCTTTTGCTCATTGCAGTATATGGTTTTACTCAATTAATCCAAGTTGTAAAAAAGTTAACAGAAAAATTTATTGTCTATTTTACTGTCATTTCCATTCTGTTTGTATTCGTTTTCATGATTTCGAATCATCCTTTCCAGAATGTATATTTTAATTTTTTAGCAGGAAAGAATATTCGACAAAATTTCGAATTGGACTATTGGGGCTTGTCTTTTAGGCAGGGATTAGAATACATCTTAGCGACTGATAAATCCAAACAGATATATATTGCGGCTAATCTTGAAGAATGCCTTTTGAACTTTAGTATTATACCAGTTGAAGAAAGAAAACGCTTGATATGGACTTATGATTCAAATTCTGCGGATTATTATTTAACTAATTTTAGATATCATCCTGCCGATTATGATTTGGGATCATCTGTATTTCAAATTAATATGGGTAATGAAAAAATTATGGAAGTTCAAAAACTAAAATAATCTAAAAATAAATCAATTTTATACCTGCGTTTGCAAAAACTCATCTAAAAAAATGGCCAATCCCCAAATCTCTCTTGTTATCCCTCTTTACAATGAAGAAAAGTCTTTACCGATGCTTATTGAGAGGCTTAATAAATTAATAATAAGTTCTGATATTACCTTTGAAATTGTATTGGTGGATGATGGTAGTACTGACACTACTGCGGATATTTGCAACCAAATTGCTCTTTCAGATGAAAAATACCATTGTATATTTTTGGCAAGAAATTATGGGCATCAGATTGCCCTATCTGCTGGAATATCGGTGGCTTCGGCAACTGAAGCTTTAATGATTTTAGATGGAGATCTTCAGGATCCACCGGAGTTGTTTTTTGAATTTTACGACTATTATACAAATGGATATGATGTCGTATATGGCGTTCGGAAAGGAAGGAAAGAAAATCTATTAAAAAAATCCGCTTATTTTATTTTTTACCGCCTGTTAAAAAAAATATCCTATATCGATCTACCATTAGATAGCGGTGATTTCTCTTTAATAAGCAGAAGAGTAGCAGACGTTTTAAATAAAATGCCCGAAGAAAGCAGATATATTCGAGGTATGAGATCGTGGATTGGGTTTAAACAAATTGGTGTAGAGTACCAAAGGGATGAAAGAATTGCAGGTAATTCGAAATATAGTTTATCAATGTTAATGAAACTTGCTTTTAATGGAATATTTAATTTTAGCGAGATACCAATTAAATTCATTACTAAATTAGGCGTGTTTTCAGTTGTAGTGTCCTTAATTTATTTTGTTATTACGTTAATAAGAAAATTTTTTTACATCGATGTGCCTGTTGGTTTTACCGGGTTATTATTTGTAATAATTTTATTTGGAGGGGTGCAATTGATTTCTTTGGGAATTATTGGAGAATATATTGTTCGTATTTTTTTTCAAGTCAAGAACCGCCCTTTATTCATTATTAAAAATAGAATAAAGGAGAAGCATTCCAGTAGCCAATGACGAATCTGAAATTTGAAGGACCTTATCAATAGTGTAGGAGAAAAAGAAATTATTTTTTTTGCAGTTTCTTCATCAA
>JAZKBX010000275.1:0-2298 GCA_040388455.1 Bacteroidota bacterium | reverse complement strand
CCTTCATGAAGCGTAATAATAGCTTCATTGATCATTGGCATTAATATTTTGTTGGCAACAAATCCCGGGTAATCATTCACTTCAACGGGAGTTTTACCTAATTTTTTTGATGTTTCCATAACCAGATTGGTCACCACATCGGAAGTAGAATACCCACGGATCACTTCCACTAATTTCATTACCGGAACAGGATTCATAAAATGCATTCCAATTACTTTATCAGGACGCTTTGTAACGGCTCCAATTTTGGTGATAGAGATAGAGGAAGTATTACTTGCTAATATGGTATTGGGGGAGCAAATTTTGTCCAATTCCCTGAAAATATTTAATTTGATCTCTACATTTTCAGTTGCTGCCTCTACCACAAGATCAACATTTTTTACCCCATCGGCCATTACGGTATAAGTGGTAATGTTTTTAAGTGTTTGTGCCTTTTCTGCTTCAGTAATTACACCTTTTGTAACAATCCGGTCCAAATTTTTAGAAATAGTGGCTATTGCTTTTTCCAAAGCTGGTTGAGAAATATCAATAAGTGCAACGTTATAACCTTGTTGTGCAAATGTGTGAGCAATTCCATTACCCATTGTTCCCGAACCTACTACTGCTATGTTTTTCATATTAAAAGAATGTTTGAATTAGAGATTTAGAGAATTTGAGAATTAGAAATTTAGTGATTTAGTGATTTAGTGATTTAGTGATTTAGTGATTTGCTAAGGATGCAAAAATACTTATTTATAATTTGACTCCTTTGATTTCCATCATTAAGGCCTTTTTTAGTCCATTATTATCTCTTTTTTGAAATCTGTATTTCTCTATTTTCTCCAATTTGCAAAATCTCCAATTATTTTTATTTCCCTCTACCTTGAATTACGATCAAAGCAGTGTAAATTAATATTTTCATATCCACACCCAGCGCCATATTTTCGATATAAATAATATCATATTTAAGGCGTTCTGTCATTTCTTCAACATTTTCGGCATACCCGTATTTAACTTGTCCCCATGAGGTAATTCCCGGGCGAACTTTGTGCAAATGTTTATAATGTGGTGCTTTTTGTACAATTTGATCTATAAAAAACTGGCGTTCAGGACGTGGACCAACAATTGACATTTCGCCAATCAATACATTATAAAACTGAGGTATTTCATCCAAACGAACCTTACGTAAAAAATTTCCAAGATTAGTAATACGAGGATCTTTTTTGCTGGATAATGCAGGGCCATTTTTTTCAGCATCCATATACATGGAACGGAATTTATGGATAAAAAAAGGTTTTCCATGCCAACCGATACGCTCATGACTATAAAAAATGGAACCTTTGGATCCAAGCTTTACCGCTATTGCTAAAATTACATATACCCAGCTGAAAGCTATCAATACAAATAACGATACCGACACATCAAAGATCCGTTTTACCGATTGCTCCCAGGCCGGCATTATTTCCCTTGAAATTTCAATGAGGGGGGCACCGAAAATGGAGGTCATTTTTACTGAGCCCGATAAAATATCATACATATCCGGAATCACCTTAATAATTACAGGTGAATCATCCAGCTCATTCACTATTTTTCCAATATTTTCGTGTTCAGAAGATTCGATGGCAATTATTACTTCTTCAATATTATTTTTTTGTATAATCGACTTTAAATCAGACAGTTCCCCGATATGAGGTAAGCTTTTGTTTAACTCATGAGAATACCCGTTCTTATTATCAACATGCACAAAACCAATAAATTTATTGCCTGATGATTCGTGCAAATTTTCCATTTCATTGTATAGTTTCAATGCATTTGCATTACTACCAACTAATAAAGTATTAAAACCAATTGTGCGGTTATGAACCCTATAATTGGTGATACTTGATAAAATTAAACGAAAACTTGCTGTAAAACCGAAATGTAATCCAAATAAGACCAAAATGCTTTGATAGTAATTTTTGTAGGAAACTATTTCATCATCAAGCAAAAGCGCGAAGAAAATTATAACAACACCAATCACCGAAAATAATAGTGTTTGCCCCACCTCTTTTAATCGTGATTTGCGATAAATGTTTTTGTAACTGCCTGTAAAGCTGTATATTAGTATCCAGCAGGAGGGGATGAGTAGTAAACCCCAATAAAACTGATCTTCAAATGTAACAGGTACTGCCTTGCCAAATTTTTCGGGTTCTATATATAATTTTCTGAAAATATAAAATAGCGTCCAGGCTAAAACAGCTGAAGAGAAATCGGCAATTAGATATTTTAAAACTTGTAATCTTTTGTTCACTTAAGAAATGTTGAATTTTAAATTATAAA
>JAZKBX010000274.1:3133-22774 GCA_040388455.1 Bacteroidota bacterium | reverse complement strand
AAATCAAAGAAACATTAAAAATAAATGCAAAAAAGTTTTTAAAGTTTTTGGGTGTTAAATCATTGGATTTTCAGGATAAGAATAAAAAGTAATTTGGAGAAGTGTCAATTTGAAAATTTGATGATCGGATGGAATTAAAACATAAAATAATCTGGATTACAGGCGCATCTTCGGGTATTGGAGAAGCATTAGCATATACCTGTGCTTCAGAGGGTGCACAAATTGTTATTTCAGCACGAAGAGAGGATGAATTAAAACGTGTTGCTAATAATTGTAAAACGGATGCAAAGAATATTCTCATTCTTCCACTCGATCTAGAGCATACTGCTGATATAGAAGAAAAAGTGGATCAGGTAATTC
Organism: Bacteroidota bacterium; assembly: GCA_040388455.1. Classification (GTDB taxonomy): domain Bacteria; phylum Bacteroidota; class Bacteroidia; order 2-12-FULL-35-15; family 2-12-FULL-35-15; genus 2-12-FULL-35-15. Next base: position 22,414 of record JAZKBX010000274.1, on the reverse strand, counting down.
AAAAGTTTGGACGAATAGATGTTTTGATTAATAATGGAGGGATCGGTCAAAGGGGAAAAGCTGTTAATACAAAAACCGAAGTAGATAGAAAAGTAATGGAGATCAATTTTTTTGGAACCATTAATCTTTCTAAAGCAGTTGCAAAAGTGATGCAAAAGCAAAAGAGTGGAAAATTGGTGGTAGTAACAAGCATTATGGGTAAATATGGTATGCCGCTTTATTCTACTTATGCCGCTTCAAAACATGCGCTATATGGATATTTCGAATCGATACGCCAGGAATTATATGCTGATAATGTAAAAGTATTAATTGTTTCTCCTGGATTTATAAATACCGATGTAAGTACGAAATTGCTTACAGAGAACGGTAATCAGTATGGTATTAAAAGCGATGCCCAGGAAAAAGGAATGACCGCTACGGATTGCGCCAAAGGAATTGTGCAAGCAATAAAAGGAGGGAGCAATCACAAATATGTTGGGGGCTATGAATTATTTGCAGTATTTGTAAAACAGGTTATACCGAAAACCTTTTATAAACTAATGCGAAAAATGACAAAAGAGTAACAATGATGTTTACTTGCTAATGTTGCGTTAGGGATTGCAGTGGAAATCCTTTTCTGTTTAGAAAAGATTGAAACGAAAAGCCCGCCCTTTTCTTTTTCAAGAAAAGGAACGCCCAAATTAAAATTTATAGTTTTCTTTGAGAAAGGTAATAAATTAAATACTTAAAAGGGAAATACTACCGAGCCGTAGCTATTTAAAATTACTTCAAATCTTCATAATCCACATATTCACCTTCGTCATCACTGATTTTCTTTTTTGTGGAAGGCACGTAATCAACTGAAGTTTCACCCTCGCTGCGTTTATTATTTTGAGAAGGAGCATTAAAACTGCCCCCTTGCTTGGTCCTGTAAGTACTAATGCTGTTAAACACTCGCCATAGGATCCAAATTATTAATATAGTATAAAAAACGTCTCTCATTGATGCAACAAAGGTAAGGAGTTTTATACAAATAGAATTATATTTGCATTTATTAAACAGGGCTGTTCAGTTAAAGATTTTGAGATCTCTCACAATTGTAGTGTTCACAGGATTTTAGAAGCCGGAAATTTGTCACAAAATCCTGGTGGGTTTTAAAACCTTTTAGGATTGGAACTCTTGTACTCTTTGCTGGTGGTATAATCAATTGACCAATTTTTATTTTATGAAAATAAATCAATCTTTATTAATTTGTATGGTAGCTTTTTTAGGCCTGTCAATATTATTTTCTTGTTCTCCGGTAAAATATATAAAACCTTTAGATAAAAACCAACATGCAGCCACTGTATCTTTTGGCGGCCCTCTCATAAAGTATGGTTCAGCTACAATTCCAATTCCCTTTTTAGCCGCTAATTATGGTTACGGAATTGATAGCTCATTAACAGGCTTTGCTTCATTCAATATTACTTCAGCATTATTCGGGAATTTTCAAGTAGAATTGGGTGCTACCAAACAGTTGCTTAAACAAAATAAATATATACCTGCCGTTAGCCTCACACCTGTTGCCAACATTATTTATCGTAACAAAGATGCATTCAAACTTTATCCTCAGTTAGCAATAAACGCTTTTTGGGAATATGGAAAACAAAAAAACATGCTTTACATCGGTCTCGACAACTGGTTTGAATTAGCGCAAAAACGCGCTTATGATGTCAAACAATCAAACCATGTGATTTTTATGCCAACTATTGGCCATAGTTTTACAGGAAAAAAATGGAATTTTATTATTGAAGCTAAAATCATTGCTCCTAATTTATCAAACGAAAAATTGGTGGTGGATTATGAAACACCATTTAAAAACCACGGAGCTTTGGGTGTTTATTTGGGATATACACGCAAATTTTAATTTCTAGAGATCACAAACCGGCTGAACACATTGTTTGACAGGACAAAAAATAATTATAATGAAAAAAATCATTTTCTTAACTTTTACCGTACTGAGCTTCACAAGCTGTTTGCGTTTGGATGATAATTTATTTAATCCCGCCAGCATAAAAATTACGGAATATAAATTAGATAGTTACGCTGGCGATCTGGATTTTCGTTTAGATGTGACTTATCAGATCCCCGATAGTTTAATTCATATTTTCCAACTGTCCTCGCAAGCTGCTGATGAATCAAAGGCAACAAATATTTATGCAATTTACATTGGTAATATTGATAGTATTTCTACGGATACTGTAATGATGTATTGTCATGGAAATAGAGACCATATGGATTTTTACTGGGAACGTGCTAAGTTACTTGCAAACTCAAAAACTAAAAATCGATTTGGAGTAATGATGATCGATTATCGTGGATTTGGATTGTCAGAAGGGAAACCCACAGAAAAAGGATTGTATGCTGATGTTGACGCTGCTTTGAAATGGCTTAAAATTAAAGGCTTAACAAATGACAGATTAATAATGTATGGTTTTAGCCTGGGCTCGGCTCCTGCCACTAAATTAAGTGTTGGAGACTATAGTATGAAGCCAGCAAAATTATTACTGGAAGCCCCATTCGCTTCCGCTGAAGTTATGGTTCAGGACGCCTCAGGCCTTGCAATGCCTGGCATATTTTTTACAGATTTAGAGATAAATAATGCAGAAGAAATTAAAAAAGTGCAACAACCGTTCTTTTGGATCCATGGTGAGGCTGATGATTTTTTAAATATTGATACACATGGTGCAGTTGTGTATAACCATTATAACGGAATATACAAAGAGGCACATCGCATTGCAAATGCCGGACATGGAAGTATACCTGAAATATTTGGATTTCAGAATTATTTAAATGCTGTTGGGGATTTTATTACGCAACATTAGATTTTATGATTTAAATTTAATTGTTAATTGATTCCGCTGTTCTTGACTCCGGTGATAAGGAATTAAGGAAATTAGCGATAATAAAACATTATCTTTATTGAAATCCTTCATATCCTTTGTTTTTAAATTCTTAATAAAATTTTATGAATTGCATAGTTGTTGATGATGATGAGATGTCGAGAAAGGCAATGAAACATTTAGTTTCTCAGGTGCAATTTATTAACCTTGTTGGAACATGCTGCTCTGGGGCCGATGCGCTTAATGTTTTAAATAGCAATAAAATTGATTTAATGCTGCTGGATATTGAAATGCCAGATATGACAGGGTTGGAGCTTATTAAGAGCCTTAAAGTACAGCCATTAACAATTTTGACTACATCCCGGAAAGACTATGCCATAGAAGCCTTTGAATGCAATGTTGTTGATTACCTGGTAAAACCAATTTTATTGGACCGCTTTTTTAAGTCTGTAACCAAAGCGAAAGAGATTTTCGAAAACGCTCATCATATTGTTGGTTTTTCAAATGAAGATTATATTTTCATTAAAAATAATGGTATTCTGCTTAAAATCAATTTAAAAGAAATACTCTGGATTGAAGCTTTGGGTGATTATATGACAATTAATACCATCGAAAAAAAATATACGATCCACTCCACAATGAAAATGATAGAAAGTAAACTCGATCCGCATAAATTTATTCGGGTTCATCGTTCTTCAATTATTTCTATTGATTATATTACTTCTATAGAGGATAATGTTGTTATTCTTGGTAAAAAACTGATTACAGTCGGTGCTGTTTATAAAGAGAATTTAATGAAGCGATTAAATTTGTTATGAAATACGCGCTAAAAAAAATGATTTTATAAATTCTATTTTTCTTTCCTTAATTCATAATTCGACACATTCAATGCAATAATTAAGAGCCTGTTTAAAATTTAAGTACATATTTTGTTATTGAATACATTGCTGATTGCTAGTCGCTATTGAAACTCCCTCCGGCTATGTCATCTCGAACTTTTGTGAGGGATCTTGTTATTATGAAAGATATTGCTAAAAATAAAATTTAAACAGGCTTAAGTTTTTGCATTTTTTTGATTCCGTCATTTGAAAATGTTTTTTTCTTAATAGAGCAATTCACTCATAAAATAAATCTTCGCAAATTTCTTTAATACTTAAGTTCGTTTGAACATTTCCGTATAGAAGTAGTTGGCAATAAATTCCGAACAATTCCATTGTTTTTTTTATTTCATCCAACCTTGTTTTTTTCGATCTGCCTTGTATTACCCTTGTTTCATCGAAAACTTTTTATTCTGCTTATTTCTGAGCGTAAAATTGTAGAGTAAAAGTGTATTTTTTTAGTTTTAAAAAAAAAGAATTCTATGAAAACAATCTTAGTTCCTACTGATTTTTCAGACATAGCTACTAACGCTATTAATTATGCTGCAAGATTGGCTGTTTATACAAAATCAAAATTGTTTTTGTTTCATGCTTACCATGTTCCTATGATCGTTACTGAAGTTCCTTTTGTTTTAACTTCAGAAGAAAATCAGTTGGAGGAGCAAAGTAATGAGCAGATGAAATTAATAATAGAAGACCTCCAAAAAAAATATGAAAATAGATTGGAGATCGAAAGTTTTTCAATGCCGGGTTTTACCTCAAACGAAATTGTAGATATAGCAAGGGATAGAAATTGTGATTTAATCGTTATGGGAACAAAAGGGGCAGGTGGAAGTAGCAGGCTTTTAGGGACTAATACTGTAGATGTTATAAAACAAACGAATTGTAATGTTTTGGTAGTCCCTGAAAAAGTGAAATTTCAGAAAATAGATAAGATTGTTTTTGCATTTGATTACAAAGCGATTAATAATAGTTCTGTATTTGATCCTCTTATTGAACTGGCTTCCTTGTTTAATTCTGAAATAATGATTTTCAACATTGAAGATAGCCGCGTTCAACCTACAACAGAAAAGGCCTTGGAAGGTATTAAATTAGATCATGCTTTTGAAAATTTAAAACATACCTATTGGTTCTCCGAACATGAAAATATTGTAGAAGCTATAAATGAATTTGCTGTTAATAATCATGCTGTGATGATCACAATGATACGAAGAAGTCACAATTTATTTCAGCAGATATTATCTAAAAGCAATACTAAGCTCATGGCTTTGTATTCACAGCTTCCTGTGTTGGTTTTGCATGAACAAACTGATAAATAATAGTATATCAAACCGGATAAAATATTTTTGAAAAAGACATGAAATGAATAATGAAATTGATATACGAATAATTGATATTTTACTTGTTGAGGATAACCCTGGTGATATTAGACTTACACAAGAGGTTCTTAAAGAAGGGAAAATTAAAAATAAATTGAGTGTGGTTACGGATGGGGAAGAAGCAATTTTTTTTTTTTAAAAAATTGGAAAATATAAAAATTGTTCCACTCCCGATCTTATTTTATTAGACCTTAATTTACCTAAAAAAGATGGACGTGAAGTTTTGGCTGAAATCAAAAAGGATCCGATTTTTTCGAGTATTCCTGTGGTTATCCTTACTACTTCCGATGCAGAAAAAGATATTGTCAGTTCATACGCAAGTCACGCCAATGCATTTATTACCAAACCTGTAGATTTTAATCAATTTGTTACTGTTGTGAGAGCAATTGAAGATTTTTGGTTGACAATTGTTAAGTTGCCTAAAAAATCATAATAAAGCTGAAGGACCCTTTCAAAAGGCTTTGTTATAGCGGGGAGGTGCTATCTGTAAAGTGTTATGCATAGTGTCTGGGAGCCTTTCCTTTGTTGGAGAATATAGAAGGTGAGTATTTAAATTAAAATTTCACAAAATGAAAAATCCAAAAACAAATATTTTCATCGTGGATGATAATAAACTGTTAGTTATTTCACTTAAAAAATATCTTGAAAACAGGTTTGGATCTGATGTTAATATATCAGCTTTTTATGATGGGGAAAGTTGTTTAGAGAACATCAATGAAAATACACATATTGTAATACTTGATTATTTTTTAAATAATGACAATAGCAATGCTAAAGATGGAATTGAAATCCTGAAAGAAATAAAAAAGCATAACGCTAAAACAAATGTGATCATGCTTTCTCGGAATGAAGATGTTGCAGTAGCTGTTGAATCCTTTCGTGAAGGCGCAAGTGAGTTTGTGATTAAAGGTGACAATTCCTTGAATAAACTAATATCACTGATCAATAGAACTATCACCGAACCGGTCAGGATAATGGTTCGGGAGTTCGGAGTTCCAAAGTTTTTAACATTGTTTCTCTTCGTTTTCATTGGTATGGCTACTGTTATTTATTGGTTTATGAAATTGTTTCCATAATACATTATTTCAATGTAAATAGTATTTATAGGATTCTTACATAGTGTTCACATTTAATGAAATATGGGAAAAATACGAGCATCAATAATTTTAATTTTTTTTTAGATGAATATATTCGAATACTTTTTTCAAAACTCACAAGACCTCTGTTGCATTGCTAATTTGGAAGGCTATTTCGAAATTATTAATCCAAATTTCGAAAAGAAATTAGGCTATTCCCAAAAAGAACTTATTGAAAAAAAAATTATAAATTTTATTCATCCCGATGATATTGAAATCACTCTTAAAGAGATGGAGAAATTAAAAGCAGGAGAAATTAGTTTGAATTTCGCGAATAGATATCGTAAAATAGATGGGGGATATTTATGGTTTGAATGGAACGCCACTCCTAACCAAACTGATAAAAAAATTTATGCTATTGTCCGTGATATTACAGAACGCAAAATCGAAGAGATAACTTTACGTGAAAGTGAGGAGAAATATCGTGATCTTTTTGATAACGCATCTGATTTAATACAATGTGTAGATCCTCTTGGGAAATTTCTTTATGTGAACAATGCCTGGAAAAAAACTCTTGGATATACTGACGAAGAAATAAAAACTAAAACTATTTTCGATATCATTCATCCCGAATATCAACAACAATGTAGGGATATTTTTTCCCGATTATTGAAAGGAGAGAATTTAAGTGAATTTGAAATGGGATTTTTAACCAAAGGGAATCAAAAAATTATAGTTAACGGGGCGTCAATGCCAAAGATGATCGATGGCAAAATGATATCAACCCGAGGCATTTTTAGAAACATTACTCAGAAGAAGATTGATGAAGAAAATCTTAAAAAATATATTCATGAATTAAAAAACAATGAGCAACAAATTCGGGCCATTTTTGACAATGCTCCGGATCCCGTTATCGTAATTGATGATAAAAGCAATATTATAAAATGGAATCCAAAAGCAGAAACTGTTTTTGGATGGAAAACTAGTGATGTTGTTGGCAAGCCCCTTGTCCAGTTTATTATTCCTGCACAATACCATGAATCATATAAGAAAGAAATGGAACCTTTCTTAACAAAGGATTTAGAAAACGTATCAAATACTACTTTTGAGATAGAAGCTATAAATCAACTTGGGATTGAATTTCCTATTTCACTCAGCATTTCGTCTTATAAAATTGATGATAAAAAATATTATTTTATTTGTTTTGCGAGGGATATTACAGAAAACAGAAAAATTTTAGACGCATTAAAAATTTCTGAAAATTTTCTTGACACTATCTTAGAAAATTTTCCGACTATTATTTTTGTTAAAAATGTCAGTGATTTGAGATACGTCAGAGTAAATAAATTGGTGGAGGAGCTTTTTGGCTTTTCAAAAAAGGAAATAATTGGCAAAAATGATTATGAATTATTCCCTAAAGAGGAAGCAGACCGTTTTGTAGCTAACGATAAAACACTATTGGATACCGGGAAGCTCTTAGAAATTGAAGAAGAACCAGTTCATACTAAATTAAAGGGAATCAGACTAATTGAAACAAAAATTGTTTTAATTAAAGATAGTATCGGCAAGCCAATTTACATTCTGGGCATTTCAAATGATATAACCGATCGGAAAAAAATTCAGACTGAGCTTGATAATAGAACTAAAGAATTAGCACGCTCTAATACTGAGTTGGAACAATTTGCCTATATAGCATCCCATGATTTGCAGGAACCGTTACGAATGGTAACAAGTTATCTGCAATTGTTAGAAAAACGATACTCAGATAAACTTGATAAGGACGCAAAAGAGTTCATTTCTTTTGCTGTTGATGGTAGTAATCGTATGCGATCCCTAATTCATAGTCTTTTGGATTATTCACGTATTAATAGGGTTAAACCTTTTGAAATAATAGATGTCAACTTATTATTGAAAGAAGTTTTAGAGAATTTGAGTACATCTATAAAGGAAAATAATGCCACAATTAAAATCGGGGATTTACCTAAAATTAATGGTGATCCTATTTTAATAAATCAATTGTTTCAGAATTTAATCCAAAATGCCATAAAGTTTAGAAATACCAGAAATCCGGAAATAGATATTTCATGCAAAGAAGAAAAGGACGAATATTTATTTTCAGTAAAAGATAATGGGATTGGAATTCAGAAAGAATATATAGATAAGATATTTGTAATTTTTAAACGACTTCACAGTAAGGAAGAATATCCGGGCACTGGAATGGGCTTAGCAATTTGTAAAAAAATTGTTGAACGGCATGGAGGGAAAATTTGGGTAGAATCCGATTTTGGTAAAGGCAGTACTTTTTATTTCACGATAAAAAAATGATATAACAACCTTTTGGTTTGTTATCATTAGTATTTCCATAGATATGTAATTAGACCATGCTGGTCATTATAAATTATTAACTCAGATGAATTAGATTTTATTTTCAATATTAAGGTTCTAATGGTAGAAAATATTAAAATACTTGTAATTGAGGACAATGCTGGCGATGCGCGGCTAATTAATATTTATTTGAAAGAATTCTATGGTGAAAAATTTACTTTTTCATCAGTAGATTATTTATCAAAAGGTTTGGAATTGTTATCAAAAGAAACTTTTGATATTATTATTTTAGATCTTACATTACCCGACAGCAGTGGTTTGGACACCTTTAAAAAAGTATATGAGCATTCGCCAAAAACTCCAATTATAGTACTTACCGGATTGGAGGATGAATCGATAGGAATAAGTGCCATGCAACTCGGGGCTCAGGATTTTTTGGAGAAAGGGCGTATTAGTGGAAAAGAATTAAGCCGGTCTATTAATTATAGTATTGAACGTTTTAAACTTTTAAAAGATCTCTCGGAGAATTCAAAAAAGTTAGAAGCAAGAACAAGAGATCTGCTGGCTGAACAGTTAAAACTTTCTGAAGCTCAACAGCTTGCCCACATTGGAAATTGGGAATGGGATATTGAAAAAAACACTGTTATCTGGTCAGATGAACTTTATCGTATTTATGGTTTGAGTCCTCATAATCCAAATATTACTGTTGAAAAATTTCATGAAATGGTGCACCCTGACGATTGGTGGCATTTAAAGAGAGTTATAGTTGAAACAAAGAAGTCTCATGAATCTGGCGATTTTTATTTTCGGATTGTTGATCCCGGTTCTGCAATTAAAACGATACATACACGATTTAAAGTTATTGTTAGTAAATCCGGCCAGGTTATTAGAATGACGGGAACATCTCAGGACGTTACTGAAAATGTGCAAAAAGAAGAATTAACAAAATTAGTTCTTGCAGCTACTCAGTCGTATAATTCTGTAGTAATTATAGACAAAAATCAAAACATTGAATGGGTGAATGAAGGTTTTACCAGACTTACTAATTATACATTAAAAGATTTGAAAGGTAAATCTATTAGTGTTTTGAGAGGAAGTAACGGTCGTCAAATCACTCAACAAAAAAATATTTTTGAATCGATCTTAAAAGAAAAAAAACCCGTCACCTTCGAAAATGTAAATTATACTAAAAATGGGAAAGAATACTGGGTAATAACAACCGCAACTCCTATACTTGGGAAGGATGGACAATTGGAGCGGATCATCGCAATTGAAACTGATATTTCATTAAGAAAGCAAATCGAAGAAGAATTGGTTGAAGCGAATCGAATTGCTGAACAGTCGTTAAATAAAGTAAATAGAACCCTAGAAGAGCTTACAATTGCGAAAAAAGAACTGGAAGAATCGATGAAGGTGAAGTCACAATTTATGGCAAACATGAGTCATGAGATACGTACTCCTATGAACGCTGTTATTGGGTTTACAGATCTTCTTTTAAAAACACCTCTTACCTCTGAGCAAAAGCAGTATATCGATGCCGTTAAAACTTCCGGTAAAAATTTACTTGTTATCATCAACGATATTCTTGACTTTTCGAAAATTGAATCCGGGAAGTTGGAATTCGAATTAATAGATTTCCGCGTATCACAAGTGGTTTCCACCGTTATCGAATTAATGCTTACTAAATCAATTGAAAAAAATATTCGTTTATCCACAAACATTGATCCAAGGATACCCGATAACTTAATTGGTGATCCTACTCGTCTGAATCAAATTTTATTGAACCTGGTTGGAAATGGAATTAAGTTTACAAATCAGGGAGAAGTTAAAATTACTGTTGATTTACATTCTGAGGTTAATGACATGGAGGAACTTAAATTTTCAGTAAGTGACACAGGGATTGGAATCCCTGAAGATAAGCTGAAGACTTTATTTAAAGCCTTTACACAGGTGAGTAATGAAACTACCCGAAAATATGGAGGTACAGGGTTAGGACTTGTCATTGCAAAGCAGCTTGTTGAATTGCAAGGGGGAACAATTTCTGTTCAAAGTAAGGTGGGGGAAGGATCAACATTTAGTTTTTATTTAAAATTCAAAAAAGGTAGTAAGTCTGATTCCGGCAATAAAAGTAGTGATGAGACTTTCGATGTTAAAGAATTGGAAGGATTAAATGTTTTGATTGTTGAAGATAATTTACTGAATCAGATATTGGCAAAAAAAGTTTTAACAGATTGGAAATTGAATGTAGAGGTTGCAGAAAATGGCCTTGTCGCTATCAACAAATTACAAAAAAATAATTTCGATTTAATATTAATGGATATTCAAATGCCTGAAATGGATGGTTATGATGCAACGCACTATATCAGAGAAAAATTGATTTCTCCCAAACGGGATATTCCCATTATAGCCATGACTGCTCATGCCCTTGCAGGCGAAGCAGAAAAGTGCCTCAATGCAGGAATGGATGATTATATTTCTAAACCTTTCGATTCAAAAGTATTATACTATAAAATAGTTTCTGTACTCAAAAAGAGTAAACTTCTAAACCCCAATTTAATATAAACCAATACAATTCAGATGGAAACAGTCACTCACAAACACATTGATTTAACGTATTTAAAACAACTTTCAAATGGAAGCAATGAGTTCATCAATGAAATGATAACAGTTTTTATAGAGCAAACACCAATAGAAATTGGTAATCTGGAAAAATATTTGGAAGCGAAAGATTGGAAATCACTTCGTGCAATAGCCCATAAAATGAAACCTTCATTTTCATTTATGGGGATGAAAGAGTTGGATTCACTCATAAAATTGATTGAGGAATATGCAGCTAATGAAACAAATCTTGATCTATTGCCAGAAATGATTTCCAGGACTAAAACTATTTGTAATGAAGCGATAAAAGAACTCGAAATTGAGCAAAAATCATTTTTATAAATAAAATTTTGTCTCAAAATTGATAAAGAACAACTTAGATTTAGCCAGGTTTAACGAAAATAAAATAATTATGCTCCTTATCAAGCGTATCATTACATAGAATTAAAACTCTCTGATCATGAAAACGATAGCAACTCTTTCTAATTCTCCAGGAGAAGATGGAAAAATGTTTCAGCCGACATTGGTACATCCCGAAAAGGAACTACGAGTTAGTTATAGTAAAAGGGGGGCATCAACTAAAACAAAATCCGGAAATCGGGAAATATTATTATTTATTGTTGATGACGATCCAATGTATACGAAAGCTTTGGAACATTCTATTTTAGATAAAATACCTTCTGTGAAAATAAAAACTTTCCAAACAGGAGAAGCGTGTTTACAACAAATTAAACAAAAACCTGATGTTGTTATTTTAGATTATTATTTAGATTCAAAAGTTTCTTATGCATGGAATGGATTAACTATTCTAAAACAAATTAAAAAATTATATCCCAAAATTAAAGTTGTTATGTTGTCTGTTCAGGATAGTTTGGATGTTGCCGTTAAATGTATAGAGAATGGTTCATATGATTACATTCCTAAAAGCGAATCAGCATTTGTAAGAATAAATAATGTGCTGCAGAATATAATCAGGGATATTAATAGTAATGAGAAAGCTGTAAAGCCTTATCAAGTAGTAGGTATAATCATAATTATTATACTGATATTAAGTTTTTTATTAATTAAATTCTAAAAAACGGAAATCATGAAAATCCTGATTGTTGATGACGATAAATTAATGCTTGAAGTTATTTCGCATTATTTAAAAGCCGAAGAATACGAAACTATAGTTGCTGAAGATGGTTTTCAGGCGCTTGATATAATTCAAAAAGAAAAAATTGACTTGATCATAAGTGATATTATGATGCCCAATATATCGGGGTTGGCCTTGCTCAACTTGTTAAAGCAATTTTATTTTAATAATATACCTATAATACTTATTTCTTCATTGGACAAGAAGGATTTCATTAGGCGCTCAATGGGTTTAGGTGCAATTGATTTTATAACTAAACCCATCGATTTTAAAAACTTATCTCGTCTTGTGAAAAAATATGTAAAAGAAATAATTTAATGAATTGATTACTATCAGCATACTCTGAAAATCTAAGAAATCATGAAAACTTCAGCTCCTTCTATTGAAAAAATTGGCTTTAAAGTGGGTTTTATAACATTCCTTTCTCTTGTTGCTTATTTTATGATAATGAAATTTTTTGGCTTGTCTCATATCCTTGAGCTTCGCTTTTTTAACTTTGTTATTTTGACCTTTGGTATTTGTTATGGTATATATAAATATAAACGCGAATTACAGGAATCTGATTTTTATATGAAAGGTTGGGGGCAGGGTATGTTTATTTCTGTTGTATCCATAGTTTTATTTGCTTTATTCATGAGCCTTTATTTGAGTTATTTTGATGAACCATTAATGCAACATATAAGGGATACTACAACCTTAGGTTTTACCGTTGCCAGTGGTTTTCATGTGTTTTTTGCAATTTTTATGGAGGGAATGGCATCTGCGGTGGTAATTACATTAGCTGCTATGCAATATTTTAAATCGGTTGGTAAAGTATGATCGATTTGTAATAAAGCGTTTTTTCCATTTAATAAACTGCAAAAAAATCTTCTAGCCAAATTATGTTACTAAAATTGAGTGTCCCTTTGACTTTAATTTCAACCGAGGTGAAATTTTTATTTTTTCAGTTCGTTAGTTCAAAACTATGAACTTTCAGGCCAGACTTTCAGTTTCTACAAATTTTCACTTATTATTGTCATTTTGATGGAGCTTTTCGTGAACTCTTCGTCAGGCTCAGGATGAACTCCGTAATCTCATTTATAATGTGAGATTGGTTCACCGTTTCTAAGAAGGGTTAGCAATCGTTGCAAACTATAATTTAGTTGTGGGCAAGTTTATTAAAAAAAAATCGTGCTTTGTTTTTGAGCGTGAATTTCGACTGACTTCTAAATAAAAAAAACGACTATTGTTCATTTTCCTGCCACCGTGAATTTCAGTTCCCCGCCCAATCTTAATAGAATTGATACCTAAGTGCATTTTTTATTAAAATTTCTGATAGAAATTAATTTATCATTTTAAAAATAATCGAAATTGGAAATGTGTGAATTATGTAACTTTTTTATAAAATTGTATAACTCTTATATGTTGAAAATTTTATAAAATTGCAACGATGAATTTACATGTAATGAAAATTTATTTTGTTGCCCCCTCCCCCCCCATTTTTATGGGCCTATAGAGCACATGCCCAGGTGCTGGGAAAACCTCAAAACATTTTTTTTGTTTGCCAGTCGCCTTGAAATTGCTTTTGCAGAGCATTCTTATTGTACTCAATACTTAGATAGCAATATAAGACTTTCAACATAATGTTTGCAAGCCGAATTTTACGACAAAGTTTTTCTCGACTTTTTAATATTTTTTTTATTCCAAATAATTTTATGAAAATGAATACAAAATATATTCGTGAGCTGGAAGTTGTTACCGATAAATTAGTGTTTTTACGGCAATATGTTAATTCGTTAGAAATATTACTTGTAATGACTGCGAACGGAATAAAACGCCCATTATCAAATTGTTTGAATCAAATAAATATTTTTGACTCTGAAAAACCATCAAACAAAGAGGATCTTAAACAAATAGTAGACAACTTAAAATTAAGCGTACTTGAACTAGACTCTTTTACCAAAGAACTTAGAATATTTATTCGAGACATGAAAAAGTAAAACTTTTTATAATGTGTTACGAACCATGTGTGTAATTCGACTTCAACATGTTACGAACTAAGTGTAGTTGGACTATTCTGTATTAAGAACCGGGGGGCGGACTTCTGAGTTTTACAAACCGCGGTTAATTGGTCTTCCATGTTTAAACAAGCATAGCATAATTGGGCTCCTCAGGCTATTTCATTGGAATTTAAATATTCAAAAATGACAAAAAAAATAATTATTGGAGTACCAGAGATTCAATGCAAACACCCCGGATGTACTGGCAGTGTGCGCTGCACAACTTGTGACGGAATGCCCGAACAAAGCATTATGTGTCCATTATGTGAATGGCGTGGACGACAACCTTGTTCGATTTGTCGAATGAGTGCAGCTAACAAATTGGACTTTTATTAAATTTGTTTGTTTTCTTATTGTTTCAATAGCCTTTGTTTTAGCAGTACTGTTGAGTATTCCAAAATGCCCGATACGCACAAAAGCTTTTAGTAAAATGTGCAAACTAAATCTGTGCATAAACTCCATTGAATTTAAAGTAAATTCTTTCTTTCGTCCATTACTTTTGTAGTCTTTGTAGGTGAATGAAACTGTATCATTCACTTTATCTACCGCAGTAATTCGGTGGTTGCTAATGGCTACTTTGTGAGTGTATCTCCTTAAGTACTTAGCAACACTGTTTAAACCGCTAAATGGCTTTTTAGCATATACTACCCATTGTTTTTTAAAATAGGTATCAATTACATTTTGAGGTTAAACAATTGTATTGTTAGTACCCGTAGTATAGCGCTGCTATTCGTTTTCGCAGGTGCTCCATTAAAAAAAATTAACATCTGCACTTTCCATGTAGCGTGGTTTAGTTTAAAATTCGTATCCTATTTATTACCCCTCACCATAATGTTTTTTTATTTTGATAATCAAAGCCAAGATTCATCCAATGTTAGATTTATTAGCGTCTAATTGGTTAAGAAATTACCCACTTATTGCATTCATTTCCTCATTTAACACTGCTGATACTACCAGGTTTATTTTGCAATAACAGTAGAAAATTAATATTCAAGCGTAAAAAGTATTAGATCCATACTCTTCAATGAGTATTTGCGGTAAGTATGTAAACCTTTGTGAACATGTCGCATGTTTTTTGCATTATGATTTTTTTAAATTAGTACATATTATTTTCTGTCATGAGCTTAACTGATAATTCAATACCTTATACAAAAACACCTCTTAACATCCTTCTTGCAGATGATGATAGGGACGACCGTTTCTTGTTCCAAAAGGCATTGAAAGCATTGCCGGTTAGTACCAATCTTACAGTAGTTTATGATGGGGTGCAACTCATGAAATACCTTTCTGAAAATTCAGAACACCTACCTGATGTTCTTTTTCTGGATATTAACATGCCCCGCAAAAATGGTTTCGAATGTTTATTAGAGATAAAAGAAAGCGAAACGCTGAAAGATCTTCCCGTTGTTATGTTTTCTACATCTTATCCAAGGGACATGAATTATGAGAGGGACATAATAAACAGCCTTCTTGATATGGGAGCATATGATTATATCCGCAAGCCGGATGATTTTTCACAACTCAAACAAACCATTAGCAATGCAATTGCTATTGCTATAGGCAGTAGTTCATTTATTAAATAAAAAGATGTTTAAAACCGATTTATGCAAAACAATACAATATTTTCAAATTTTCAATTGATAGTAATCTGAGATCATGAATATAAAACCGGTGGATATACTGCTTGCAGATGACGACAAAGACGACCGCTTTTTCTTTGATAAAGCATTGAAGTCATTAGCTATCCCAACGAAGCTAACAACAGTTGAGGACGGAGAACAGCTTATGGATTACCTTACAAAAAATTCGAAAAATCTTCCCGATGTTCTTTTTCTGGATCTCAATATGCCCCGCAAAAAAGGTTCTGAGTGTCTTTCAGAAATAAATTTAGATCCTAAGCTAAAGGATCTCCCGGTAATTATATATTCCACATCTCTTCATGAAGATGTTGCTGACCAGCTTTATAAGAACGGTGCATTTTATTATGTTCATAAGACCGACCTGTCGGAACTTGAAAAAATTCTACTTCAAGTTCTTACCATGATAGCAGAAAAAAAATTCGTTCGTCCTTCAAGAGAGAGTTTTATTCTGAATATTACTGAAAACACACATCTGTAAAATGAAAAATGGTTAAATAGGAGCGTTTTTTATAAAAGATTTAGAACAGTTCATCTTCCATGTCTTTCGATTTTGTGATTGGTGGATCCCCAATTTGGCACCAATTTATAACGTATCCTTTTGTTTTATTAAAATTTAAACCATATGCTAAAAGTGAAAAAATTAAAAGCAACAAATCTAAAATTCCCCAAATCGCTAACGGGTATTCAGGGCTTGGATGAAATCACAACGGGGGGGCTGCCCAAAAACCGTCCTACTTTATTATTGGGTAACACAGGTTGCGGAAAAACGGTTATGGCAATGGAATTTCTGGTAAATGGAATTGTACTATTTAATGAGCCTGGGGTATTTATAGCATTTGAAGAAAAAGCGGATGAATTGGCAATGAATGCAAAATCATTGGGCTATGATCTGGATAAATTGCGTTCAGCAAATAAAATATATCTGGAACATGTGAATCTCCCGATTAATAACAGCGAAGCACTTGACACAGGTAAGTATGATATTGAAGGCTTATTTGTGAGACTCGGGCAAGCAATTGAAAAAGTAAAAGCAAAACGTGTAGTACTTGATTCTCTTGATACGCTTTTTTACGGCCTCGATTATCAAATTCTTCGTTCAGAATTTAAAAGACTTTTTTCCTGGTTAAAAGAAAGGAAGGTTACCGCAATAATTACCGCTGAAATTGGAGATACCTTCCTTACCCATCATGGATTAGAGGAATATGTTGCCGATTGTGTGATCCTCTTGGATAACCGTTTAGTTAATCAAATTGCAACCAGGCGATTAAGGATTGTTAAATACCGTGGCTCTATTCATGGTAATAATGAGTATCCTTTTATTATTGATGAAAAAGGCATTACAGTTTTCCCTGAAATAAGAGAAGGGCTGCTTCAGAAAACAAGTGCAAAAAGGATCTCCTCGGGTATTAAACAACTGGACGAAATGCTGGATAATAAGGGCTTTTTTGTGGGTAGCAGCATTCTTATTTCAGGGTCATCTGGAACAGGGAAAACAAGCATCGCGGCTTCATTTGCATTTAGTATTTGTAAAAATAACGAACGCTGTTTTTTTTGCGCGTTTGAAGAAGCGCCAAACCAAATAATAAGAAATATGCAATCTATCGGGATCAATTTAGGACCTCTGGTTAAATCAGGCCGATTACATTTTTATTATTCCAGGCCTTCTTTACAAAATCTTGAATTGCATTTTATTGCAATTAAGGAAATGATAAAAGAAGTAAAACCCAGTGTCGTTATTCTTGATCCGATTACAAATTTAATGACCGAAGGTCCGAATAGCGATATTAGATCGATGCTCACCAGATTTGTAGATTATTTGAAAATAGAGCAAATATCAGTAATGTTCACTGCTGCAATAACATTGGGATCGATAGAACGAAATCCTAGCGATGAAGGTATTTCATCAATGGTAGATACCTGGATGATGGTCCAGGATGTAGAGGCTGGTGGCGAACGCACACGCAGTTTGTATGTTATGAAATCAAGGGGGATGAACCACTCTAAAGAGGTGAGGGAATTTATTATTACATCTAAAGGAGTTACATTAAAACAGTTTGTTAAAAGCGAAGAAGGTAGATTTTTGAAAATTGAGTCTAATAGAAAAGTAAAAAAATAGGACTTATCGATTATTTTATTTGAAAAACAAGCTGATAATTATGTCAAAACAAGCTCAAAAAAAAACAAAAGTAAAGGTAGAAGCTAAAGAAGCCAGAAGGGAAAAGTATATTCTAAAGTTGTTTGTTACCGGTATTTTACCCAACTCTGCTCGTGCAATTGTAAATATAAAAGCAATCTGTGAAAAATATTTAACAGGCAGGTATGAATTAGAGATAATTGATATTTACCAACAACCATCTTTGGCTATTTCAGAAGAAATAGTGGCAATACCTCTCTTGATAAAAAAATCCCCATTGCCTGAAGTTAGGATGATCGGAGATTTGTCGAATTTAGAAAATGTTCTCAAAGGTCTTGACCTTGTTTAATTAATTCGATTTTTAAACGAATGAAAAAAAACAGTAAAAAACTTTTAGAAGAAACCCAAAAGTTGAACATAAAAAACAGTGAACTTCATAAGCAGCTGCGGCAGCATATTCAAAAAGCGAAAGATACTGTCGACTTAATTAATACTGGAAGTATTGATGCATTGGTTATTCCCAATAAAAAAGATCTTAAAGTTTACACTGAAACAACGGCTGATAAAACATACCGGGTTCTAATTGAGAAAATGAATGAAGGTGCTGTTACTCTGGATAAGGATGGAACTATACTTTTTTCTAATTCCAGTTTTGCAAACATGGTTAATTTGCCTTTGCAAAAAGTAACGGGAGCAAAATTTATTAGTTTTATTGACAGCTCATCAAAAGAGTCGTTTAAATCTTTGGCTATACAAGGCTTGAAGAATAATTTAAAGGCGGAAGCTAACATAATTTCGAATGATGGTAAAGTTATACCGACATTATTATCCATGAATTCTTTGCAATTGGAAAAAGAATTTGTTTTAAGTATTATTATTACAGATATTTCCATTCGGCATAAAATTCAAGTAGAATTAGAGCTCAAGACAAAGCAATTGGAACAAAAATACCTTGAACTCGAAAGTGTAAATAAAGAACTTGCTTTTCAAAACGAAGAAAAAGAAAAACGTGCAGCAGAGTTAAACATTGCCAATAAAGAACTTGCCTTTCAAAATGAGGAAAAAGAAAAACGTGCTACAGAGTTGACAGTTGCTAACAAAGAGCTTGCCTTTCAAAACGAAGAAAAAGAAAAACGTGCAGATGAGTTAAGTATTGCTAACAAAGAATTAGCTTTTCAAAACCAAGAAAAAGAAAAACGGGCAGAAGAGTTAACAA
>JAZKBX010000274.1:0-3033 GCA_040388455.1 Bacteroidota bacterium | reverse complement strand
AAAGAATTAGCTTTTCAAAACCAAGAAAAAGAAAAACGGGCAGAAGAGTTAACAATTGCGAACAAAGATCTAACGACTTTCACCTTTGTATCCAGCCATGATTTGCAGGAGCCATTGCGTAAAATAAAAAATTTTATTAGCGTTTTACTCGAAGAAGAGGAAAAGCAATTATCTGATGATGGCAAAAATTATTTACAAAGAATGTATGAAACTGCCAATGGCATGCAGGTGCTCATCGAAGATTTACTTTCATATGCCCGCGCTAAAAGTGGCGAACGTAAATTTGAAAAAACAGATCTTGCTATAATTGTGGAGGAAGTAAAAAAAGATTTCGAAGAAGTTATTAATAAAAATAAAGCAACAATTGAGATTGGTGAGCTTTGTGTAGCTAATATAATCCGGTTTCAGTTTCATCAACTCTTTCAAAATCTTATCAGTAATTCGTTTAAATTCTCAAAGCCGGATATTGCACCTCATATAATAATTAAGAGTGAAATCACAGATGGCGGCAAATTGAATAATGAAAAACTGGTATCAAAAGTTAACTATTGTCACATTACATATACCGACAATGGTATCGGTTTCGACCCTCAGTACAATGACCGCATTTTTGAGGTGTTTCAGCGCCTGAATAGCAAAGATGAATATGAGGGTACCGGAATGGGGCTTGCCATCTGTAAACGGATTATTGAAAACCATGATGGCATCATAACTGCAGAAGGCGAATTGAACAAAGGCGCGCGGTTTGATATTTATATTCCTGCTAAATAAAAAAATTGGCAGGCAAAAAGTATGGATATTTTAGAAAAGACGAGAAAATTAAAAAATGAAAATAAAAAGCTTCAGCAACAGTTGCTCGATGCTAAGGAATCTATTGACGCAATTAGAGCAGGAAAGGTTGATGCATTAGTTACTCCTGATAAGAAAGGGATTAAAGTTTACACAGAAACAACAGCTGATAAAACATACCGGGTTTTAATTGAGAAAATGCATGAAGGAGCAGTTACTCTTAATAATGATGGAACTATTTTATTCTGCAATTCCTATTTCGCAGGTATGGTAAACTTGCCATTACAAAAAATTATTGGATCAATATTCATCAAATTTATTGATGATTCATTAAAAGGGCGTTTTGAAAACTTAATTAAAAGGGGCAAAGAGAAACCGGTAAAGGAAGAAATTCAGATAAAAACTACAACTGGTGAGACTCTGCCGGTGTTGGTGTCAATAAATACTTTATTAGTTGATGCTGATTTTGTTTTAAGTATTATTCTTACGGATCTGACCATTCAAAATAAAAATCAAGAAAAATTAAAGTTCAGAACAAGCCAATTAGAACAAAAAAACCTTGACCTGAAAAGTGCTAATAAAGAACTTGCTTTTCAATATATTGAAAAAGAAAAACTGGCCGCAGAGTTGAGGGTCATTAACAAAGAACTTGCCTTTCAAAACGAAGAGAAGGAAAAAAGGACCGCGGAGATAAGCAGATTTTTTCAACATGCTACGGAGGGTATTCTGGTTGTTAATGAGCAAGGGGAAATCATAAAGATTAATCTTAGTGCAGAAAAACTTTTTGGGTATGAAAAAAATGAGCTTCTTGGAAAAAAAATCGAAAAACTTGTTCCGAAAAGATTTTCAAAGAAACATGTGGCCCATAGAAATGATTTCAACAGACATCCCCAGGCGCGTTCCATGGGAATAGGATTGGAATTGTCCGGATTAAAAAAAGATGGAAAAGAATTCCCCGTAGAGATCAGTCTAAATCCTTACTCAACCTCCAAAGGTAATTTCGTAATTGCATATATAATGGATATTACCATACGAAAAAAGGCGGAAACTTTAGTCATTCAAAAAACAAAAGCTTTGGAGCAAAGCAATATTGCGATTGAAAGGAAGAACGTAGCCCTCGAAAAAATAAACAAAGAGTTGGAAGCTTTTACTTTTGTATCGAGCCACGATTTGCAAGAGCCTATGCGTAAAATAAAAAATTTTGCAAGCGTTTTACTAAAGGAGGAGGAAAAACAATTATCTGATGAGGGCAAAAATTATTTACGAAGAATGTATAGAACCGCTAATGGAATGCAGGATCTCATCGAAAATTTACTTAGATATTCGCGCGTTAAAACTGCCGAACGGAAATTTGAAAAAATAGACCTTTCAATAATTATTGATGAGGTAAAAAAAGATTTCGAGGAGCTTATTCATTACAAAAAGGCTGTGATAGAAGTATCCAACCTTGGTGAGCTCAACGTCATTAGGTTTCAATTTCGCCAGCTCATTCAAAATCTAATCGACAATTCTCTTAAATTCTCAAAACAGGGGATACCGCCTCATATAAAAATCAAGAGTAAAATTGCTCCGGGAATTAAATTAAAAAATGAAAAACTAACACCGGAAATAAACTATTGTCATATTACCTATACCGATAATGGTATTGGCTTCGACCCACAGTATAATGAGCGTATTTTTGAAATATTACAGCGCCTTCATAGCAAAGAAAAATATAAAGGCGCAGGCTTGGGGCTTGCAACCTGTAAACGAATTATTGAAAATCACAATGGCATCATCACCGCAACAGGCAAATTAAACAAAGGTGCACGGTTTGATATTTATATTCCGATAACATAAAATTTTTGTCATCATGGAAAATTTGAAAAGCATGCAGGTGCGAGTCAGAGCTGTTCAGTTAAATTGTGATTAGATTAAAAAATTAATAAAACTACGTCATTGCGATGGCGTTTTACGACAGAAGCAATCTCACGCTTGACTAGTTCTTCGCAGTAGAATAAATGACGTTGCATCCCCGTCATTGCGAGGCACGAAGCAATCTCAAACTTAGGAATTCTCAGCACCAACCTCCTTTGATAAATCGTTCCAATTTGGATTGATTGAAATAATTAGATTTTCTTTCTTTAATCTACTTCCTCCTTTTATTTGCTTTTCTCTTGCTATTGCGTCTTCTATTCTTAAAAATACTTCAAAATAAACTAATTTTGTAAGAAAAAATTTACGTGTGAAGCTTTTCTCATACAC
>JAZKBX010000273.1:0-8583 GCA_040388455.1 Bacteroidota bacterium | reverse complement strand
TTTAAACTAAATTAACTTTCAATCTACTTTTACTTCCTCGCCTGGGCATCTACCACGGCAATAGTGATCATATTCACAATTTCACGTACGGAACTTCCTAATTGTAAAATATGAACCGGTTTTTTCATTCCAATTAAAATTGGTCCAATAGCTTCGGCACCACCTAATTCCTGCATTAATTTGTAAGCAATATTTCCTGAAGCTAAATTCGGAAAAATGAGCGTGTTTACTTTTTTGTCAACCAGATCCGAGAATGGAAACTGTTCTTTTAATAATTCATTGTTAACGGCAAAATTCGCCTGCATTTCACCATCCACAATTAATCCGGGGTAATTCTTGTGAAGGATCTCCGTTGCGTCACGCATTTTGTTTGGCACCTCACCATCCGTTGATCCGAAATTAGAATACGATAGCAATGCGATGCGCGGTGTTATGTTAAATTGTTTTACACTGTTGGCTGTAAGTACTGTAATATCTACCAGATCCTGAACAGAAGGATTAACATTCATTGTGGTGTCTGCAAAAAAGTATGGCCCCCGTTTGGTGTTCAGAATATACATACCAGCCACACGGCTTGTGCCTTCCTGCACTCCAATAATTTGTAATGCTGTGCTGATCGGGTCTCCATACTTACGGGTAAGCCCGGAGATCAATGCATCAGCAGCACCAGTTTCCACCATCATAGCGCCAAAATGATTTCGCTCGCGCATAATTTTACGTGCTTCATATTGGGTAAAACCTCTGCGTTTACGCTTATTGAATAAAATATCGCCAAAAGCAATTCTTCGGTCCTCTTCCGAAGCGCTTCTTGGGTCAATAATGGTAATGTCGTTTAAACCCAAATTGTGTTCTTCAATTAACTTTTTGATCTTTTCAACATCGCCTAACAATATTGGCTTTGCAATACCCTCATCCGCAACCTGTTGTGCAGCTTTTAAAATCTTATAATGGTCGGCCTCCGCAAATACAACACGTTTAGGGTTTTGTTTTGCTTTGTTGGTAAGGCTCCTGATAAGCTTGCTATCAAGACCCAAACGATTGATCAATTCTTGTTTGTAAGCATCCCAATCAGTTATTTTATGTTGTGCAACCCCTGATTGAATAGCCGCTTTAGCAACAGCTGGGGCAACGGTGTATATTAATCGTGAATCAATTGGTTTTGGAATGATGTATTGAGGACCAAAAGTTATATTCTTTGAATCATAGGCTAAGTTCACAGCATCAGGTACCGGCTCTTTTGCAAGTTGAGCAATAGCAAACACAGCGGCAAGTTTCATTGCTTCATTAATTTGTGTGGCACGCACATCCAGGGCTCCACGGAAAATAAACGGAAAACCAAGCACATTATTTACCTGGTTTGGATGATCGCTTCGGCCTGTTGCCATAATAATATCAGGACGAGCAGCCATTGCATCGTCATAAGGGATTTCGGGATCAGGGTTTGCTAAAGCGAATACAATAGGGTTTGTTGCCATCGATTGTATCATCTGTTGATTCACTATATTTCCTTTTGAAAGGCCTACAAAAACATCCGCATCTTTCATTGCCTCCGCAAGTGTTTTTGCTTTTGTGGTGGAGGTGGCAAAAAACTTTTTTTGTTCATCTAAATCATCGCGATCTATACTCAATACCCCTTTACTATCAAGCATTAGAATATTTTCTTTCTTTGCTCCAATAGCAATGTAAAGTTTAGCACATGATATGGCCGCGGCTCCAGCACCATTAACAACTATTTTTACTGTTTCAATTTTTTTCTTTGCTACCTCACAAGCATTTAACAGAGCTGCTGATGATATAATGGCTGTGCCATGCTGATCATCATGCATCAATGGGATTTTCAATTCTTCTTTTAATCTTCGTTCGATCTCAAAACATTCAGGAGCTTTAATATCTTCTAAATTTATTCCCCCAAATGTGGGAGCTATTGCTTTAACAGTATTTACGAATAAATCAATATCGGTTGCATCTACTTCAATATCGAATACATCAATATCGGCAAAAATTTTAAAAAGTAATCCTTTACCTTCCATAACCGGTTTTGATGCCAAAGCACCAATATTACCAAGTCCGAGAACGGCAGTACCGTTTGATATTACAGCTACTAAATTACCTTTGGCTGTGTATTTATAAACATCCTCCGGATTTTTTTCAATTTCTAAACAAGGCTCTGCAACGCCTGGTGAATATGCTAATGATAAATCCCGCTGTGAACTATGTGGTTTTGTTGGTACAACTTCAATCTTTCCCGGTTTGCCTTGTGAATGATAATCCAGTGCTTCCTGCTTTCTTAATTTTGACATCGTTCTAAAATTTTATGAATTGCGAATATAGCAATTTACTATGAATTACAGCCAAAGAAAAACCCCACTTTTCAGGTGGGGTTTTGTATTAAAAAATGGTAAAAACAATAACTGTTTAATACGGCAAAACAACTTGCTGAGGCACATTATTAATATCAACCCAGTTGAACTTATAACCATAAGGGCATCCTGAAGTCATAACATTACCAAAAATATCCACACCATAAGTTGTAGTAAGAGTGAACGCTGTTGTATAACTAACAACAACCCCTGGCATTGGTCTGTATAAACAAACCGAACCTGCCATGTAATAAGAAATTGCAGTAGGCACATCAACAGTAAAAGGTTGTCCTAATCTGTTTGTACCCCATACTGCTGCATGGCTGTATGAACCAAAAGTGGTATCTCCGGCTATGGTATTTGTTATCAAACCAAGTGCATGGGTAAATGTTCTTGTTTTTGCAACCATCCAGGTACGAGTGGTTCCATCATCAAAAGTTATTACCATATTGGCTCTTACCTGATGAACAATTGTATTGCCAAGTAAAAGTTGTACTAAGCCACCTCCATTAACATTTTTTATACTGTGGTAACCATTAAAGGTAAGAGATTTATTATCAGAAAGGCGGGTAACCTTGTAATTGTTAAAGGTAATGATCGCTTTTGCACCAACTGTAGTCCAGGTAGTTACTGTTCCATTATATGGAAGCTGAATAACGATTGAACCAGAGCGTGACGTTAAATTCACACAGTCATTACCAGTATAAGTTAAGGTGATCTTACCTACAGATGCCATAGAAGTATCAATTGTCATATTACAAACGGCTTGCACATCTCTTGTTTGGGAACAATCCTGCATGGCATTGATTGCTTCATCCATTGCCCTGTTACTTTCATTATCGAAATTGTTCTGATCATTAGCTTTTTGAGTTTGCTGAGCTGTACTTCCATCAGGAGTAGGTTGTGTAACTACTACTGGCGTTGGGGCTGGAGCTTCCTCTTTTTTACATCCTACTATTGTTAATCCAGTTAATGCAACTGCTAAAACAAGTTTAAAGATTGATTTTTTTGCGTTCATGATTTTTTTAAGTTTTTAAATGGTGATTTGTATTAACTAAGTGCTGATAAAACCGGTATTCTCAAAATAGAAAATATTTTTTTAAGCTGAAATTGGTTTTTAAATATCAAGCAATAATATAGAAAAAAAAGTTACTGCACAAATTTATTTTTTGATCTTATTACGTTTTTCAGATCGTTAACGTACTCAATACCTTGCTATTAGTAAAGAATCTACCAAAACAAAATCCCCATCTTTTGGGGACGGGGATTTTGCAGTATAATAAAGCAGAATGAAAAAATTACTTAAAATGGATATGGTATTTTAGCATATAAAGAGCCATTATTAGTATCCCATTCAATTTTATATCCCCAAGGGCAAGTCCCGATAAACGGGTAAGTTCCATCTTGATTAACACCATAAGTAAGTGTAATTTCATATGCTATCCCGGAATACACTATTTGCCCTGTTAACGGCTTATACACACAGTTTGTTATTGGGTTCCAAATGTCATACGAAAAAGCGGTGGGCACCGTAATGGTAAAATGATCACCCATGTTGTTAATTCCCCACATTGCAATATTCTCGCTATTGTAAATAGAATCACCTGCCATTGAAGCTTTTAGCACACCTGTCCCATTATTATATGTAATGGTTCTCAGTTTTGCAGAGTTCCATTCAATTGCGGTACCACCATCAAAGCTAATTTGCATATGGGACCTGACTTTATTAACCATTGGAGTTCCGAAATATAATGCGACCAAGCCTCCCCCGTTTACATTTTTAACAGTATGCGTGCCATTTAGCAATAAAGATTTATTATCAGCTGTGTAAACAACCTTGTAGTTATAAAAAGTAAGGCTTGAGGTTGCTCCAGCTGTTGACCATGTGGTTATTGTAGTCCCATTATAAGGAAGTTGGATGGCGATTGAACCTGAACGTTTTTTACCATTGCATACGGTAATGCCATCATAATTCAACGTGATCTTCCCTATAGCTTTTTGTGATGAATCAATAGTATAACCACAAGTAGCTTGAACTCCCCTTGTCGTTGAGACTCCCATTAACGCATCATTAGCCTCATCCATTGCCTGGTTCGATTCATTTTCGACATTGGTTTGATCAGAGGCGCGGGTCGTTTGGCTAGTACTGTCAGTCGGGGAAACAGTTGGAGGGGTTACTATTGGGGCTGGCTCCTCCTCCTTTTTACAACTTGATATTGCGAATACAGCGATCATAACTGCTATAACACCGGTGAAGAGTATTTTTTTTGTTTTCATATTTTTTATTTTAATTTTATTAATGTTGATTAATGTGAAGATTCAAGGATAAAAATTTTAAGATAATTTGCATTCTAAAAAATTGAAAAACACCAATTATTGTAATTGATTTATAACAACATTCACAATAGAACAAATTTATATAAACATTGTATATTAAACAAATTAAAATATTATTTTTTGATTTAGAGATTAAAGGTGTTTCAATAAAGTATATTTTTAATAAAAAACCTTACTTAGGTTGAGAACAGAGAAAGTATTTATAGTCTGTACTACTTTTTATTAACAGGTTCCCAGATAAGCCCAATAGAAGTTTATGTTTACCTGATTTTCTTGTCTTTAAATTTTCACCCCAATTAAACAAACATCGTCAATTTGCTCCAAAGGTCCCATCCACGCTAGGAATGAGGATTCGAGTTTTTCTTTTTGTTCACTATTAGAAAGTAAGGAGTTTTGTAAAAGCATTTCCTTTAAGGCTTTATACTTGAATTTTTTTCCTAAAGGACCACCAAACTGATCAGCGTAACCATCAGTAAATAAGTAAAACAAATCACCTTTATTAAGTTGCATAGAATGTGTGGTGAAAGGAAGTGGATTGTCTGTTTTTCCAATGGCTTGTTTGTTTGCTTTTATTTCAGAGAGTTTACCATTAGAAACATACCATAATGGATTATTCGCTCCACTCCATTTAATTTCATTGCTAATTTTATTTATGGAGAGCATGGAAATATCCATTCCATCTTTTACATCTTTATCACTTCTTGAAAAAGTTTCCAATACCAGTTCCCGTGTTTTGTCTAATATTTTTCCAGGATCTGTAATTCCAAATTCTAATACCGCCCTGTTCAATGCATTACTGCACACAACACTTACCATTGCACCGGGAACACCATGTCCGGTACAATCGGCTGCGGCAACAAACAAGTTTTCCCCTCTTCGTTCCATCCAATAAAAATCACCAGCCACAATGTCTTTGGGTTTATAAAAAATGAAACTCTCAGGTAAATGAGCTTTTACATAATGTTCGGGAGGCAGGATAGCTTCCTGCAATCTTTTTGCATAGGTTATTGAAGCGAGTATTTCTTTTTGTTTTTCTTCAACCTGGTTCTTTTGTTCCTCAATGATCTTATTCTGTTTCCTGGTAAACCGCAAACGATTAAAAACAAAGAAAGTAAAAACTAAAACCAGCAATAAACTTCCAGCCGTAGCATAACTGATTACTTTTTGTTTTTGCTCCCGCTCCTCAGAAACCTCCTTTTGTTTTTCATACTCTTTTGCATCAATTGCCTTTTGTTTATCGTAGGTGGATTTCACTTCCTGCTTTATGATCTCTTTCTGGCTGTTTTCACTCAAAATGCTATCACGCATCATAATATAAAGTTCATGCATCTTAAGCGCTTCCTTATAATTACCAGTAATTTTATAACTCAAAGATAATTCCTGGCTCGCATCTTTTGTTGTAGAAACAAGTCCTGCACCTTGAGCAATCGTTAATGCTTTTTTATAATGTTCAATTGCTTTTTCCGTCTCACCTTTCTTTTTATAAAGAACACCAATTTTGTTTAGTAAGGCCGCCATCCACTTTTTATTTCCAATTTCTTCAAACATCTTAAAGCTACGGTTGATATATTCCAGAGCTTTTAAATCATCCTCCTGGTTCTCATATACAAAACCAATGTTAGCAAGTGCCAGTGCAATTTTGTCTTTGTCACCAATTTCTTGACTCATCCTTAAATCAAGTTTGAAGTAATCCATTGCTTTAACTTTATTACCTTGGTCAGAGTATATGGTACCTATGTTATTATATGCAATGGCCATACCTCTTTTATCACCAATAGCTTCTCTAATTCTCAAACTTCGGGTTAAATAAGCTATTGCCTTGGCCGTATCATGTTGTTCACGATAAATCCTTCCTATATTGCTTAGAGTATTCGCCTCTCCATTTTTATCTCCAATTTCTTCATTTGCCTTCAAACTACGGGTATAATACTCTATCGCCTTTGCATTATCTCCCTGGTCCTGATAAACAATTCCGAAATTGTTCAAAGTAGCAGCAATGCCTTTTTTATCTCCAATTTCTTCTCTTATCTTTAAACTGCGGGAATAATAGTTTATTGCTTTATCGTAGTTACTTTTATTGTAAAAAATAATTCCAAGACTATTATAGCCCAAAGACAATGCTTTTTTGAAAGCCTTTTTTTCAGAACTGCCTAAAGATTCTTTTTTCAGATTCTCGTTTGCTATATCAACAATCTTCAGATTGAGTTCCTGGTCAAGTTTTGGATCAGATATATAAATAATATTGTCCCAGGCAGTATAAGCGTTTATTTTAAGAGTATCGTGTTGGGCTTTATTGATAAAACTTTTGAGGGAATCAACAGTATGTTCCTGTTTAGGTGTTAACTGCCCTGCCATCCGGAAGGAAATAAGAAATAGACTTAAATAAAAGAGTTGTTTCATATAAAATTCATTCAAAATGCCTCAGAATGATCATTGGCTTATAGGGTATTTTATAAGCTTAGTAACCGGCAAAACAGAAATTAAAATTACGGATAATTATTTAAAATCAAAACAAATTTATTTCACTAAAAAAACGTCCATTTAAGGTATTATGTTTTATGTTTAAAATCACATTTACTCTGCTCTAAATACTATTTACACCCGATTTGTTTCTATTATAGCCATTGTATTGGAAAATATTCTTAATTTTATTCTCTAACTAAATTAGTGTAATTGCAAAAAAATGTTTGCTTTTTTATAATTATTAAAAAAACTCCCATGAATTACAAGGCTAAAATTTCAATTTCTATTTTTGCAATGGTAATCGCTTCCATTTTTATTTCGGAATATTCTTCTCCGGCAATTGGAAGCACTAGTGGTTCACCTGCCGGACGTACCGGTTCTCCGGGAGACGGGATAAGTTGTGCTGCTTCCGGATGCCATCCGGGCACAGCGACAACACAAGCAGGTTTAATAACATCCAATATTCCAATTGAAGGATATACACCCGGTCAAACATATACTATTACGGGAACTATTACCACAACCGGCAAAACAAAATTTGGTTTTCAAATATCGCCACAAAATACAGCGGGAAATTTAAAAGGCTCATTGATTCTAACCAATACCTCTACTACTCAACTGGTAGGAAGCGGAAAATACATTACTCATAAATCTACCGGAACTTCCTTTCCTTCAGGTACTGCAATATGGTCATTTGATTGGACAGCCCCTGTTGCAGGGACCGGTGATCTTTCTTTTTACGGTGCATTTAACTCATCAAACAGTAACGGTTCTTCAAGTGGAGATGTCATTTCACTTTCTTCTTTAGCTGTATCTGAAGTTCCGACAGGCATTGCTGACGTTAACTACAATTCAAACCAAGTTCTTATTTATCCTAACCCAGTTTCTGATAAATTATTCATTACAACCGGTTTGGGCGGATCTAAAAATATGACTGTTGGCATTATTGATGTGACCGGGAAATTAGTAAAGGAAATCGCAAGTGCAGATGGAATTATTGATTTTAATGATATTGCAATGGGGTATTATGTATTGAAAATCAAAACCGATGATGACGTTTTTATAAAAAAAGTGGTTAAAGAGTAATTTTAAGAACAGCAATGCAAACCTTTACCAAAGCCGAACGTTTATCCAGTAAAATAGAAATAGATAGTTTATTTGGAACAGGTAAATCATTTAACAGCGCACCGTTCAAAGTTATTTGGCTGGAAAAAGCAGTAGGTGACACTCCTGTAAAAACGGTTATTAGCATACCAAAACGATTATTCAAAAGAGCCGTTGATCGCAATAGATTAAAACGCTTAACCCGCGAGGCATACAGAAAAAACAAACACCTTTTGTATGATGATCTTGGAAATAAAAAAATTCTATTAATGTTTATTTTCACTTCAAAAACAATCATTGAATATAAAGAAATGGAAGA
>JAZKBX010000272.1:0-4691 GCA_040388455.1 Bacteroidota bacterium | reverse complement strand
GTTTTAAAGGTTGAAGATAGATTACAAGCGCCTGATTATATCTACAATCATTATATTTCTAATCATTTTAAATGGAATAACAGTTTTCAAAAAATGAAAGAGACCCGTTTGATGGTTAATTTTTCCATGAAAAAATATAATTTTGTGTTAGGTGCTGATTATACAACTTTTTCAAACGTATTGTATTTTAATGATTCGGCAATTGCAGAGCAATACAAAGGTTCAGTCCCGGTAATATCTGCATTTTTGAAAAAGGATTTTACGTTTTATAACTGGCATTTAAATAATAAGATTAATTATCAATCGGTTTCTGATTCAGCTGTGATCAGGCTTCCTGAATTTGTTTTAGAACATTCGCTATATTACGAAAATGATTTGTTTAAAGGTGCAATGCGTTTACAGGCCGGAGCATCTATCTATTATGTTTCAGAATATTTTGCAAATGCTTACATGCCAGCAACAGCGCAATTTTATTTGCAAGACAAAAAAAAATATGGCAATTACCCATTTATTGACTTCTTTATAAATGTTAGAATTAAAACGGTACGCATTTTTCTGAAAATTGACCATTTAAATAATGGATGGATGGGTAATAATTATATGCTAACTCCAAATTATCCAATGAATGACAGGGCTTTTAAGCTTGGAGTGTCCTGGAGATTTTTTGACTAAATTATACTAAAATCTAATGTTATACTAAATATTACATAAACATATGAATGCAACAAGGCAGGTTAATGCAATAACAGAAACCAATTTCAAATTTCCAAATCAAAAAAATTATTACAAAGGCAAGGTGCGCGATGTATATACTATTGGCAGTGAAATGCTTGTGATGATTGTAAGTGATCGTATTTCAGCATTTGATGTGGTTTTACCAAAAGGTATTCCTTATAAAGGACAAGTTTTAAATCAAATAGCAGCAAAATTTTTAAAAGCTACTGAAGATATTTTACCAAATTGGGTAATTTCAGTTCCTGATCCAATGGTAACTGTGGGTGTTTTGTGTGAAACATTTAAGGTGGAAATGGTTATTCGTGGTTATTTATCCGGTCATGCCTGGAGAGAGTATAAAGCCGGTAAACGTTCAGTTTGCGGTGTGCCTATGCCTGATGGAATGAAAGAAAATGACAAATTTGATCAACCTATTATAACACCAACAACAAAAGCTTCGGTTGGGCACGATGAAGATATTTCTAAAGAAGAAATTTTAAAGCAAGGTATTGTATCCAAAGAAGATTACGAGAATCTGGAAAAATATACACATGCTGTGTTTCAGAGAGGTACAGAGATTGCAGCTAAAATGGGATTAATATTAGTTGATACGAAGTATGAGTTTGGAAAAAAGGATGGAATAATTTATTTGATCGATGAAATTCATACTCCCGATTCATCACGCTATTTTTATAAAGAAGGATATGAAGAGCGTCAGCAAAAAGGGGAAGCACAAAAACAATTGTCGAAAGAATTTGTACGTGAATGGTTGATGGAAAATGGTTTCCAAGGTAAGGACGGGCAAAAAATACCTGAAATGACAGATGAAATAATTTCTTCTATCTCCGAAAGATACATTGAATTATACGAAAAAATAGTGGGCGAAAAATTTGTAAAGGCCGATATGACCAATGTTTTGAGCAGAGTTGAGAAAAATATTAATAATTTTCTGTCGACAAAAAAAAATTAATCAATCCGATTCTATTATAATATAGGAGGTGAGGTGATCGAAGCTATTTTGTAGATCCACTCTCAAGCAAAATTGTGTCTTTTTCTATTGAAGGGGCGGTAATCAATTTTATGGAATCTGATGCAGTTAAATTATTGCTACCATCATAGTTTCCGTCATTGTCATAAATTTTAACTCCATTTTTCGGAATTTCAATATTATATTTTTTCTTTTCGGTATTAGTTAAGGTGTTGGTCCTTAGCCAGGGATTAAACAACTTTAAAATTTTATAATTTATTTTTTGCGAGATCGCGAAATCCGCAAGATTATGAATTGAAGAATCAACCGTAATTCTTTTAACCGGAATTGCTGGATACAGATCTTTTTTTCGTAACATATATCCATAAACCTTTGGTCTGCCAATAATTTCTTTCATTGCCAATATTCGGTATACATAACGGGCTGTTTCTTCATTTAATAACAGATCGTAATAATTATTTACTTTTTGCCTGTCTAATTGTCCTTTGAGACCGCCCATTCCAAAGTTGTATGAAGCGGCAACCAATGTCCAGTTATTAAATATTTTATATGCATCTTTAAAATATTTACATGCCGTTTCGGTTGATTTTATTACATGGTATCGTTCATCTACCTCCGTATTAATTTCCATTCCATAACTTGTTCCTGTACATTCCATAATTTGCCAAAAACCTGTGGCATCTCGTGGTGATACTACGTTTGTTAACTGACTTTCAATAAGCGCAATGTATTTAAAATCTTCGGGGATATTATTCTTTTTAAGAATAGGCTCAATAACGGTAAACCAGCGGTTAGCCCGTTTATGAAGTAATAATGATTGTGATTGCCAGTAGGTATTTATTACCAATTCCCTCTCCATTGCCTCACGCACACTGAAATCATTGACAGGAACTTTTTCTCCTGCAAAATTTATATTTTTTGGAATTCTAATACTGAAGGTCTTATAATTAGCATTAAAATAATCTTCATATGTAGCATCAATAAGGTTATTGGAAAAAGAATAATTAAAGAGTTTTATAATACTTAATAAAACCAAAGCGCATCCAAAAACAATAAAATATTTTTTGGATGCGATTATAAATTGTAAGATTTTATTAAAATAAGGTTTTAGCATTTTTTAATAATCAGCACTAATTAAACACAGAAAAATAAACCCTAAAAAAAATGATTTAAAAAAGGCTTATAAAGTCTTTGAAAAGTTTACCTAATTTATCTTTTTCAGACAAATTAGGAGAGTCGATGCCCCACTTAATTGCAATATCTTTATCATTCCATAATATGCAATCTTCAGATGCTTTATTGTAATAATTGCTGCATTTGTAAGAAAATATAGTTTCGTTTTCTAATGTCAAAAAACCATGTGCAAATCCATGGGGAATCCACAACATTGTTTTGTTTTTTTCATTCAGTTCAATATCAAAATGTTTTCCATAAGTAGGAGATTGTTTACGGAGATCGAGAGCTACATCTAAAATAGCGCCTTTGATAACACGAACTAATTTACCCTGTGCGAAAGGTGGGTTTTGGAAATGTAAACCCCGTAATACCCCGGCTTGTGATAAAGACTGGTTGTCTTGCACAAAATCCGTATCAATTCCGTGCTCAAGAAAAAGATTTTTGTTGTAGGATTCATAAAAATAACCGCGATCATCTTCGAATACTTTTGGTTGAATAATTAACAAATCGGCAATGGGTGTGGTAGTAATTTGCATATTAATTTATTTATTTACCAGTAGGCTGGAAAAAAGGTTATAATGTTTATATCCTACAAATGTAAATATTATTGTCAAGAACTTTGTTAATATACAAAGAATGAATGCGCTGATTGATGATTATTTATTGTTTTTCTTTGTTAGGCTCTGATTCAGGGGCATTAGAAAAATTTCAAATAATATGTCTTCGACCCTCATACTTTCCTGTGTTGCCATTTATTCCATTTTATTGTTTGGTGTGACATGGTATACTTCACGTGGTGCAACTAACGAAAGTTTTTTTGTAGGTAACCGTTCATCAAAATGGTATTTAGTTGCTTATGGTATGATCGGAGCATCACTTTCAGGAGTGACATTTATATCGGTTCCAGGAGCTGTGGGATTAGCACAGTTTAGCTATTTGCAGGTGATTATGGGCTATATATTAGGATATCTTGTAATTGCTTATGTGTTATTGCCATTATACTATCGGTTAAATCTTACTTCCATTTACTCTTATTTGCTTCAGCGTTTTGGAAATTATTCTTACAAAACAGGCGCTTTCTTTTTTATTTTATCACGTACAATAGGTGCAGCGTTTCGTTTATATATTGTTGTTAACGTATTACAGGTGTTTGTTTTTGACGCGTTAGACGTTCCTTTTTTTGTAACAGTAGCCGTGTTCATTGCCTTGATCTTACTTTATACCTATCAGGGCGGAGTGAAAACTATTGTTTATACGGATACACTACAAACTACATTTATGCTGCTCTCTGTGATATTATCCATAATTTTTATAAGTAAACAATTGAATTTAAATTTTAGTGAATTATATGATAAAGTGGCGGATAGCCAATATTCACAGGTGATTTTTGGCGATTGGAAATTAAAATCATTTTTTCCTAAGCAGTTTTTTGGCGGGATGTTTATCGCTATTGCAATGACTGGTTTGGATCAGGAAATGATGCAAAAAAATATAAGTTGCAAAACCTTAGGCGATGCTCAAAAAAATGTTCTTACGTTTACTTTTGTGATGCTGATCGTAAATATATTATTTCTGATATTAGGGGCTTTGCTTTATATCTATGTGAATGAATCAAATATCACTTTATTAATGGATGCAAATGGGAAAATAATTTCGGACAATGTATTTCCAACCATAGCATTAAATTACCTTGGTACATTTTCAGCCATATTTTTTATCATTGGTTTAATTTCTGCGGCATACCCAAGTGCTGATGGCGCTTTGACTGCGCTGACCAGTGTATTTTGCATTGATTTTCTAGGTTTGAAAGACA
>JAZKBX010000271.1:0-6742 GCA_040388455.1 Bacteroidota bacterium | reverse complement strand
GATCTTTTGTTTTATACATTTGATAATGATATTAAACCGGGGAAACATACTTTTAATATTGATGTAATTGATGATAAAAATAATGTTGCTTCCTGGGGTTGTTCTTTTGTGAGGTAGGAATTTGGATAGGGTAGGGCAGGATTGGTTAGAGTAGGAAATCAATTTGGGCGTTCCCTTTCTAAAATGAAAGGGCGGGCTTTTCACTACAATCTTTTTGTAAGGACAAAAAGGATTTCCGTGGAATTTATCCTGAGCGTTTGTCGAAGGAATCCCTAACGCAAACACTGTAACTAAAAGAGTTTGATCTTAGCTATTAAAAAAAAATAATTCGTGAAATTAGTGTCAAATCCTTTGTTTATGAATAAAATTTTACTCTTCTTTTTTCTTTCCTTCACACTCCTTTTAAATGCGCAGGAGGAACATGATGCTTTTGATAAATATGGCCCTCCGGGTATGGTTTACACCAATTTAAAAGATGCTTTGGTGGATGTAAACATCGCTTATAAAGTAAAAATTGAAGACCAGGTAATTGATCCAAAATTACTTCCAAAACTTGGTAAACTGTCGCAGGTACAAGCGTTACAATTGACCAGTAACGGACTTACCCAATTGCCTGCTGAATTTAAAGATCTTACTAATCTTCTTTATTTTGCTTGTATCGGAAATGCTATTACCTCTTTGCCAAAAGATTTTCGCAATTTGGAAAATCTAACAGAATTACATTTACATAGCACAAAACTGGACTCCTTGCCTTGGGATATAGCTTATTTAGGGCGTTTAAAAGTATTAGAAATGCAAAATAATTCAGCGGGTACATTTTATTTTCCAAACTCAATTGGGTATTTGTCACATTTAAATACCATGCTTTTATTTAATACTAAATTAGATACCTTGCCAACTTCTTTTGGCGAATTTAAAAGATTAAAAAACTTAACTTTTGTAATGTGCGGCATAACTAAAATACCAAAAACTATTGGGAATATAAGCTCTTTAGAGCAATTGGTATTAGATAATAACCAGATCACTGAATTACCAAAAAGCATTTATAAATTAAAAAATTTAAAACAACTTTCTCTCAAAAGCAATAAAATATCCAGGATATCCGATTCTATTTGTTTTCTAAAAAACCTTGAAGTGCTTGATCTGAGGGGGAATTATTTTAAGGAGTACGATATTGTAATTTTAAGAGCCCTGCTGCCGGGGTGTAGGATTCTTTATTAGTATTATTCCAATAGATCTCTGGCTTATAAAAAATATTATTCAATAAAAATTTCCACTTTTCATTTTGGGCGTTCAATTCTTAAAAAAGAATTGGCGGGCTTTGCACTTCAATCTTTTTGTAAAGGACAAAAAGGATTTACGTTGCAATCCCTAACGCGACATTTCGTAATGAAATAGGGCTTTTAGCTTTGAAGGTCTTAATCCTATTACTGGGAACAAAATTTTACTTTTTCTTCTTCCTTTTTTTCTTTACTACTGGTGCTGGAGGCGCTTCATATTTTAATGTGCCGCCCCAAAAGCCCATTTGGCGCAGGATCCAATTTTGCCGATAACGGGTATAAGCGGTGGGTTTAGCAACAGAAAATTTTAATGGGTTTGGTAAAACAGCGGCTATTAAGGCTGCTTCACCTTTTGTTAGATTTTTGGCATCCTTTTTAAAAAATGTTTTTGATGCCGCTTGTGCACCATAAACACCATCGCCTATTTCAATTACATTTAAATAGACTTCCATGATCCGTTCTTTGCTCCAAATAGTCTCGATCAAAAAAACAAAATACACTTCAATCCCTTTCCGGATCCAGCTTCGCCCCGACCATAGAAAAACATTTTTTGCTGTTTGCTGACTGATGGTGCTTGCCCCACGTTGTTTTTTGTGTGTGGCATTATAATCCATTGCTTTTTCGATCGCTTTAAAATCAAAGCCGCTATGATTTATAAAATTTTGATCTTCGGAACAAACAACTGCTAATTGTAAACTTGGAGAAATTTCTTCGAATGGAACCCAATCTTTTTTGAGCTTCATTTCTTTACCATCCATCTTCTGTTCAACACATCGGGTGAGCATGAGTGGAGTTACAGGGATAGGAAGCCAACGGAAGAGAATAACAGATGCAATACTTATAATAAGAAACCACATTGCAGCTTTCCAGGTGAAACGCCAAAGCTTTTTTAAAAATTCCTTCATTTACTAAATTAACCTGTTTTGCAATTTTTAATTCAAGATACAAAAATAATATAAAACATAATAGATTGTTAATATTTAAAATTGCTTGGATTCTTCATTTGGGCGTTCCCTTTCTAAAAAGAAAGGGCCGGGCTTTGCACTTCAATCTTTTCTAAACAGAAAAGGATTTACGTGGAATTTATCCTGAGCAATTGTCGAAGGAATCCCTAGCGCGGCATTTTACAATGAACGAGAATTTTTGATGAGCAACATTAACAAAATCGACATTTTTGTCGTATCTTTGTACTCAATAAAGGGGTCGTCACGGTTTTGACAGCAGGTGCGATTTTTATGTAAGCATGCCGAGCGTTGTGAATATGGCTCGTAAATATCAACTCTCACTCGTCTAACTGGCGAAAACAATTACGCGTTAGCTGCTTAGTTTTAGAAATTAAGCACTTTCTACTTCCCGGGAAGCTCTTCTCTACTGCGTCCCGCTAAAGTATCACAAATGTTGAGATAGTTTGGTCAGAATCCCGATGATCAGGCGAAATTAAGGGAATAAGGTTGTGGTTGGTTTGACTTATACCGGCCACTTCTCGAAAATTAAATAAGAGCTACGCATGTAGAAAGCTTATTAAT
This sequence comes from Bacteroidota bacterium, assembly GCA_040388455.1. Classification (GTDB taxonomy): domain Bacteria; phylum Bacteroidota; class Bacteroidia; order 2-12-FULL-35-15; family 2-12-FULL-35-15; genus 2-12-FULL-35-15. The sequence goes on along the minus strand of JAZKBX010000271.1, from coordinate 3,936 downwards.
TCCTTGTTTGGACGAGGGTTCGAATCCCTCCGACTCCACTTTTTAAAATCGTAAGTAGCTTATTTTTAGCAGCTTACGATTTTTTATTTTCATCGGGGGACGTAATGGGGGACGTTTACAAAAAAATCAATGTTTATAGAGGTTTCTGGGGTGTAAAAAAAACACCCATTAGGTGTTAATAACTTTTTGAATTCTGAATGGGAAGGAAGAGGATTTTAAGCTGTTTTTTTGTCTGGCTGCGAAGAACAAGCGGGGAGCCAAATTTTAGCTCTTTTGTTTGCGATGCCCTGTATAGAAGAATGGAAAAACGATAATCGAAGAACAATATTTTTTGAAATCTAATTCTCTTCCTTATAATATATTTTATAATATTTTCTACCATCAGCGTCTACACCTTGCTCTATTAGTTCTTTGTCTCCATGGATGTAAATGTGGAAATTTTTGTCGAGTTTTAAAACGCTTTTAAATACGCGTTCTTGTTTTTTTACTGCTTGGGGCGATATTTCAAAACTATCTGCTACTTCTATTTCATGACTTTCTCTGAAGGTTTCATCATAATTCCTAAATGATTTTATTATCCCTTTATCCTGAAGCACCTCTTCTTCAAACTCTTCTTTGTCAAAATTTTCGTGGCCTTTAAAATACTGAACAGAACGATTAAGCAAATCTATCTGATCTGCTTTGGTTACTTCAAACTCTTCCGATAATTGTTTTGTAACAAAGCTTTTAGTGATGTTTAAAAATTGATTTGTTTGATTAAATTCATTATTCAACTGTACTAATCCTAAAAACGTTTCTTTCCAAAACTGAGCTTCCTCCCCACGATTTTGATTATCAATTATTAAAACTTCAAAGCCCTCTTTTTTATTTGTATTAAATACGAGGCAGCCTTTATCAAATTTATTTACATCAATACCTTCTTTGTATGTTATAGAAAATTTGCTCTTAACTTCATCTATTTCAAAAAAACCATTCTTCGTTTCTGTTTTAAAAACACCAATGGCATCCATCGTTTTGTTTTCTATCAAACATCCTTCAAAAAAACAGACATACAACTCACCCGATTTAATTTTTGGATGGTTAGAGCTTTGGGCTAAATGATGGACAATGTTTAGTGAGGCTTCGTGAAAAGGTGTTTCTTCAGAAAATATCTCACGCATATAATTATAAACTTCATTAAATTTTAAAGATGAAGCATGCGTGAATTTATATTTTTCGTTAACATTTATAAATTTATTTAAGAAAAACGGTTTTAATCTATCTGACAGTTCTTCACCAATAACTAAAGGTTCTTTTGATAATATTAATTCTTGTTCAGTTGAATTGGTTCCTATATAGTGAACAGAAACTTGTTTCAATGTGGCATTTGTAAAATCCATTAATTGATTTTGTATTTAATTATTAGTAATTTAATTTTAAAAACATTGATTAGCCAGCAGTTACAATAAATTAAATGTGTTGATTTAAGCATAGTTAAAACTATTTCCATTAAGGCCCAACTGCAATCTGCTCCAACCCACAAAGCCAAGCAAATCAAGACATTTTTATACAAAACTCAACAAAATTGTCAAAAAACAAACAATATCGCGCACCAAAAGCGCACACCAAATGTAGATTACTTATCAGCTGAAATTGCACAACCTTATCAAGTTGACCAAGCTTAAAAGTACATCCAGGCATCTCAATTTTAAGGAAACTATTTCTTTTCCTATTTTCCAAATTAAGATCAAATTTGATTTTATTAACCTCAGGACAGAATTTAAAACCTATAGTAGAAACCAAGGCTTAAGCCCGCACTCCATAAATGTTCTTTAATTGGGCTGGTTTGTTTAATACCTAAACTGTAACGGAAGGTTGGCTCTATACGTAGATTTAATTTATTAGTTAAATTTATATCAGTTCCAGCACTCAGTAACATTGTTAAATCCGAAAAATCAAACCCTGTTTGGGGTTTGGGATAGCTTGTTATTTTTCTTCCATCAGAATATTCCGAAATTCGGGTTTCTTTTAAAAACAATAAAAAATTAGCACTGATTCCGGCACTTGCAATGAAATGCAGTTTCTTTTTCCCTGCAACAAAATTAATCTTCAGTGGGATATCAATGAAATTGTAATTATAAATATAGTTTATTTTGGTCGGAATAAATGGATCGGGTGTTCCGCTCGGAGATATAAAATCAGAAAAATATTTTGTACGGTAGCCCCTGTTTGAATAATTGATACCTGTTTCGATTGAAAAATGCTTTGTGAAAAAATAGGCAACATTAAAACCTGATGTAATACCAAATTGGGGTACTTCATTCTCATTTCTAAAAGTAACAATGTTGTTCATACTAGCACTTCCATCACTTGTTACTGTTCGATAGCAATAATCCGGTGAGACAGTATAACCGATGGCCCAATGTTTAAGAGTTGTATTGGTTGAATCCTGCGCTGATAAGCCAAACGAAATGAGTAATAAAAAAGAAAACAGAACTTTTTTCATAAAATTATTTTTTACTGATAAATTATTTTTTCAATTGTTATACCTTGTTCATTTTCTATTTTAACAAAGTACATTCCTTTGGCTTGTGATGAAATATCAATAGTTATAACCTCATTCAGCATTTCTGTTTTTTGAATAACAGTTCCAAAAACATCATAAATTATTATTTTATTAACTATTTTTTGATCCGATGAACCTGTTAGTTTGATTGTAAAGCTACCAGCATTAGGATTTGGATAGATTTCGGTTTTAATTTGATTATTCTCGACTTCACTCGAACTGATAACACTATTTGCGGTTATTGTGTTTTCCGTAGTATCAGTAATTTCGGTATTCAATTCACGCCCATTAATCCATACAGTAATAAACCCTGGTTTGTTAACCGTACTTCCATCACATCCGGTAATAGTTAATACATAAAAATAAGTACCATCGGTTACGAAAGGCAGTGGACATGCAGGTTGATTACATTCTCCATTCCAGACACAAGCCGATGGAGGAGCAATTGGACCATTATCCTCGTATACTTTGACACCGCTAGGATTAGTAATTGTTACATGATATTGTACGCCACCGGTGAATGTAAAGCACCAGGAATGTTGATTTTGGGTAATAATATTACTTACTTGCGTAAAACTCAAATTTCTGTTTCTTGCCCAATTTATAATAAATGGTGTGGATAATACCGAGGAGCAAATGTTTTTAGTTTTAACTTTTATAACATAATCGGTGCAGGGACTTATTGATGCGGGAATTTTCCAATGATAGGTACAGCAATTAAAATCAACACCTAAATTGTAAGTATACGTATTAACAAGCGAACCGGCTGTTGTGTAAAACTCAACTATCAATTGTTCAGTATGTGAACCGAAGCTTGCATCAAACTCAATCATTTCAGAATAAATTATATTACTTACACTCACAGTAGGCGAATTACTTGGATTTGCATCATACGTAATTATTACATTATCTGTAACACTATTCCCACAGGCATTAGTAGCTGTAAGGGTATAAACAATTTTTCCGTTTCCTGAAACGGGGGGACTAAAAGTAGGGTTAGAAATAGTAGTATTTGAAAGATAGGCCAATGCAGCCGAAGGGTTAGCGTTCCATAAATACGTAATGTTTTCTTCTGAAGAAGTACCAAGCTGTACAGTCTGATTGCCACAACTAATGCCATCAGCACCAGCATTTGCAATGGCAGGAAAACAATCAGCATCACATGGTGCAATGTAAGCTTCAAAATAGGCTCCTTCCTCAACAGAAAATCCCGGCTCTAATATAACTTGCTTCGCTGATTTGAATTCAACAATTGCTGTGCTTCCGATAACAACATTCCCTTGTGAAATAGTGCTGGCTACATTATTACCTGCTATTGTTAAATTTTGAGAAGGAAAGGTTATTTTTCCTATATCCTGAAAATAGGTGTTTTGGATATAGTTTATATCCGG
>JAZKBX010000270.1:0-8913 GCA_040388455.1 Bacteroidota bacterium | reverse complement strand
GGGTCAATAAGCATAAACCGTGTGGTGTATATTTTATTTCCGACCGTTACTTTCCCAAAATAAAGCCCGTCAGGTAAATTCCCTCTATTGATCGTTATCTGCTTTTTATTATAAAAATTCCTGGTCTCAGATATAACAGCCTTATCTGTCACTCTTTTGCCCATTATATCATATAATTCTACACTCGCTTGAACACTTGTTAACTTTGTTTCAAATTGAATGGTGACGTCAGTATTTGACGGATTAGGATAGACAACAAAATTGTTCAGGCTATTAGCCCCATCATTTATTCCGGTAAAAGGCGGATTAACAATAAAAACGCTATCCACTTTAGCTACAAACAGGTCATTATCAGCAAAACCGGTGATAGGATGACTACCAAATGTAGCCGAACCACTAAAATACCCTGTTGCATAACAGCTACCTGAAACACTCGCAACTACTCCCCTTCCTATATCCTGGTTCGCACCGCCAGCCTGTACAACCCATTTAGTGCTTCCATAGTAATCAAGGCCGGCAATAAAAGCATCATCCTGATTTATGCTTACAACACTAATTGTATCAAACTGTGCTGCTCCAAAAAAAGAACCTGCCACATAGCTGTTGCCGGAGGTATCGATACTGATTCCATACCCAATATCTCCTTGAACTCCTCCCATACCTTTCATCCACATAATATCGCCCTTGTAATCATATTTTCCAATAAAAATATCTCTTGAACCAAAGCTGGTAAGACTAATGGTGCCAAACAATGAAGTTCCCTCAAAAAAACCTGTAACGTGCGTATTACCTGCATCATCCGATGCGATTGATTTACCCTCGTCCCCACCGATTCCTCCTGCCCTTTTTGCCCACACCGAAGTTCCGGCTGCATCATATTTTGCGATCCAGATATCAGTACTATCAGCGCTGGTAAGCAAAGTAGTACCTACGGTGGCAATACCGTTAAAAAAGCCTATTACATAGCAATTACCAATAGCATCAGTACTGATACTTTGAGCCCTGTCCTCTAAAGATCCTCCTGCCCGTTGAGCCCACATAAAAACGCCCGCACTATCATATTTAGCAACAAATCCATCATAATTTCCGGCACTGATCAAAGACGTAGTTCCAAAAGTGGCAGTTCCTCTAAAAGCCCCGGCAATAAAACAATTCCCTGATTTATCAATAGTGATACCACTTCCCACATCCCATGCACTTCCACCAGCTTTGTTTACCCAAAGTGCTGTTCCATCAGGCGCATATTTAGCTATGAATACATCATAATCGGTAGAAATACTGGTTATACTAAGCGTACCGAATGTGGCAGTACCTAAAAAAAGACCGGTAACATAAACGTTACCATTAGCATCGGTAGCGACTCCAGTACCATAATCATAGCTAGTGCCACCCGCTTTTTTTGCCCAAACAAAATTGCCGTTAATGTCATATTTTGCAATAAAAATATCACTTGCAAAAGGATTACCTGCAATACTGGCTTTCAAAGTAAAAGATCCGAATTTCAAGGAATCTTCAAACCAACCGGTGATATAGCTATTACCTGCATTGTCGATAGCAATGGAGTAGGATTCAACTTTTTGTTGTCCACCCGCACTTTTTGCCCAGGCCCAGGTTTGTGCAAAAGAAAATGATGAGAACAGTGTTAGTTGTAGTAAAAAAAATAAAGATAAAGCGAGTATCGATTTTTTCATAAGGGCGGTTTTAATAAACAAATAGTTATTGTACGAAAGGCCATTGCTGAATGTTACGCCAACAGCCTTAACAAATGTAGTCTTTTGTTTTTTAAATGAAAAATTTTTAAACACCAACTGATCTAAATAAGCTTTAAAAACTTATGCAAATAGTAATTCGCTTCAATTTTTCAGTTGACCGATAACTTTTGGAGTTGATTATAATTCATGAAATTCGTGTCAAAAAAAAGAGATAAAAGGCAATTATCCTTTTTGTGAACTATCTTTTATTCGGTAATTTGTGGGAGATTAAACTATTTAGCAGCTTTATTATTTGCTATAATATACTGTTCAAGCGCCATTGTCATGGATGGAGCTTTAGGATTTGGGGCCGATATATCTACTTTTAATTTGGCATCTTTAACAGCAAGGGCAGTGGTAGAGCCAAAACTAGCTATTCGTGTTTTATTTTGTTTAAACTTGGGGAAGTTTTTTAATAAAGATTTAATTCCTGAAGGACTAAAAAACACCAGCACATCATAATTTACATTTGCCAGATCCTTTAAATCACTACAAACTGTGCGATACATAACAGCTTTCGTGTATTTTATTTTTTGTTCATCCAACTTATCAGCGATCTCCTCTTTATGAATATCAGAACATGGCAATAAGTATTTTTCGTCTTTGTGTTTTTTGATAACAACCATCAGATCAAGAATGGTTTGTTTTCCATGAAATATTTTACGTTTACGATATAACACATATTTTTGCAGGTAAAATGCTGTCGATTCAGAAATACAAAAATATTTCATCGTTTCAGGAACAGTGATCCGCATTTCCTGACACATTCTAAAATAATGGTCAACCGCACTCCGGCTGGTCATTATAACAGCGGTATGCTCTAAAATATTTATTTTATCTTTTCTGAAATCCAAAGCAGAAACACCCTCTATGTGTATAAAAGGGCGGAAGTCAATTTTTACATTGCACTTCTTTGCAAGATCAAAATAAGGTGATTTGTCACCCTCTGGCTTTGGCTGCGTAACTAATATGGTCTTTATTTTCAATTTTGTCGAGCTAACGTTAAATTAAAAAAACAAAACAATAAATACACCGTTTTCTAGGGAATTATTTAACATGAAGCATAAATAATTTCACCAAAATAACAATTGGTAATATTTCAAGAGTGCAAAGATACATAAATAAATAGATTCTGGAAATCTCTGAACTGTTAAGCCCAAGAATTAACCCCCGAATCATTCTAATCATGAAAAAAGTGACAATAACCCCAATCCCCGTATATATAAAAACAACCGGGGAAACCTGTTTAACAAATGTTAAGCCTACTACTATCGGGAGCATAAACAAACCCAATGTATTGCAGAACAGAAAAATGGTCATCATATATTCATTTGCTTCTCTTTGCACCTTAAATATATATCCGAACAACTTAATACTTGCAAACTTTAAACTATAGGCAACTATCAGAGCAATGCCTATAATTATATTTAAAACGGCAATATTAGAGGTGATCAACTGAAAGCCATAATAGGCCAGGATCCTGCTGATAAATAAAGTGAGGGTGATGATAAAAAAAATCGATAAAAAAAACGATACCCTGTTACCTATTGAAAGCTCATCACGCGACAATTGGTTTGAATTACGATTAATATAAAACCCTTTTACTATCTGACTCAATTTTTTATAATTGGATACGTACATCCATACAAATAATATGTATAAGAACAGCAAAAATCCTGTGATCACAAAATCATAATTAGTATAATGTATTTCAGGTTTGTGATCGTTAGCTGTTAATAAATGGTTTTTAAACAAAGAGGGTGCAATTGATGTATCTCTTACACCGCCAATTACAGGCTTAGTAAGCGCATTAGCACTATCACCCGAACTCATATTTTTGATGTTTTTTTCTGGCACAACACCACAAAGATACCGAAACAATCAATTTAAAAATGTGAAAATTTGAAAACCCTCATGAACCAATGAATTCTTTTATTCAGGCACCTGAATATTCTAAATTAGAACATTTATAAATTGATTTATTTTGCCGCCAAATGAATTTTGTTAACTAAATTTGTGTGAGAATAAAATTGAATTAATTAAAACAGGGACTATTTTAAAAGTTCCACATAGATAATAACAACTATTCAAACATCTAATACTACTAAAAAATGAATTCAAAAGACATAGCACCAACTTTAGAAAAAGTTTATAAAGATGCGGGAGATTTCTTGCCATTGAACGGAACGGATTATGTGGAATTTTATGTGGGTAATGCCAAACAGGCTGCACATTATTATAAAACGGCTTTCGGGTTTCAATCATTAGCATACAAAGGACTGGAAACAGGCTGTCGCGACTACTCCTCTTACGTTTTAGCACAGGATAAAATCCGTATTGTATTAACAACACCACTTAATTCAAATTCTCCGATTAACGATCATTTGCGAAAGCACGGTGATGGAGTTAAAGTGGTTGCCCTTTGGGTGGATGATGCTACTAAATCATATAACGAAACAATTTCAAGAGGTGCCAGATCTTTTATGGAACCTACTAAGGAAGAAGATTCGAACGGTTATGTAATTCGTTCAGGAATTTATACCTATGGCGAAACTGTTCACATTTTTGTTGAGCGAAAAAATTATAATGGAGTTTTTTTACCGGGTTATCAGGTATGGAAATCAGATTACAACCCAAGTACAACTGGTTTACTTTACATCGATCACATGGTGGGAAATGTTGGCTGGAATGAAATGAATACATGGGTAAACTACTATCAAAAGGTGATGGGTTTTGTTAATCTGTTATCATTTGATGATAAAGATATTTCAACCGAATATTCTGCATTGATGAGTAAGGTAATGAGCAATGGAAATGGCCGTATTAAGTTTCCTATTAATGAACCTGCAGAAGGCAAAAAAAGATCCCAGATTGAAGAATATATTGATTTTTATGAAGGCCAGGGTGTGCAACACCTTGCAATGGCAACAAGCAATATTATTGAAACCGTTTCTACCCTAAAAAGCCGTGGAGTGGAGTTCTTAACCATCCCTACTACCTATTACGATGAGTTGCAAAGCCGCGTAGGTAAAATTGATGAGAATATTGCAGAACTTGCCAAATTGGGCATATTAGTTGACCGTGATGATGAAGGATATATGTTGCAGATCTTCACTAAACCTGTTGAGGACCGTCCAACATTATTTTATGAGATCATTCAACGTAAAGGTGCCACTTCATTTGGTAAAGGTAATTTCAAAGCCTTGTTCGAATCCATTGAAATTGAGCAGGCGAAACGTGGTACTTTATAATAATTTAAAAATGTGCCAGTTTGATTATCAAATTGGCACATTATCTAATTGTCAAATTAATAATTACATTTGCCACCTAAAATTGATATTTTAATGAGTAAAGAAACAAGAAAACCAGGATTTGCTTTCGGAAAAGAAAACTATCGTATCCTCATTATAGGAGTTGTAACTGTTGTTATTGGTTATTTACTGATGGTTGGCGGTGGCTCTGACGATCCAAATCAATTTCATGCTGACGAAATTTTCAGTACCCGCAGAGTAACTATTGCCCCTGTTACAATATTGGTAGGTTTTGTTATTGTACTGTTGGGTATCATGAAAAAATCAAAAGACTAATTTAATTTGATAATTTGAAAATGTGGCAATTTGAAAATTAAAATTAACGCATTCCCAATTGTCTGAGTTCTACCTTATTTCCAAATGTGACAATTTGAAACTCAAATTTTAGCATTTTCAAATTCCCAAATTACTACATTCTCAAATTACTATGTCCTATATCCAAGCATTTATTTTAGCAATTATCGAAGGTATAACAGAATTTCTGCCTGTTTCATCTACCGGTCACATGATCTTAGGCTCATCCATCATGGGCATTGCACACGATCCCTTTACAAAATTGTTTACCATAGCTATCCAGCTGGGGGCAATACTCTCTGTTGTAGTTTTATATTGGAAACAATTTTTTCAAACTCTTGATTTTTATTATAAAATTTTTGTCGCATTCATCCCGGCCGTTATTTTTGGTGTTTTATTCAACGATTATATCGACTCTCTGCTTGAAAATGTTGTTGTTGTTGGGATCACATTATTTTTAGGAGGTGTTCTATTTCTTTTTCTGGATAAATTATTTAATAATGACAATAAAACAGACGCTTCACCAAGTTATCCATCAGCCTTTAAAATAGGTTTATTTCAGGTTATTGCCATGATTCCGGGGGTATCCCGTTCCGCAGCAACCATTATTGGTGGGTTAACACAAAAAATGACTCGTAAAGCAGCAGCTGAGTTTTCCTTCTTTTTAGCTGTTCCTACCATGTTTGCAGCCACAGCAAAAAAAGGATATGATTATTATAAGGATGGGATCGCATTCGACTCACATCAGATCAATTTATTGATAGTAGGAAATATTGTTGCATTCATTGTAGCCATGATCGCTATCAAATCATTCATCGGTTTTCTTACAAAAAACGGTTTTAGAATGTTTGGATATTACCGCATTGTTGTTGGGCTTACAATTCTCATTTTGTATTTTGCCGGCTATCAATTAAGTATCGTTTAATGAAAAACTATGATTTCAGGCTGGGAGAAGTGCTCCTAATTCATAAGCCATATACCTGGACTTCCTTTCAGGTTGTAAATAAAATGAAGTATGTTATTAAACATCATCCTTCCCTCATGCTGGATGGCAAAAGAGTGGAATCCAAAATTGGACATGCAGGCACCCTTGACCCATTAGCTACCGGTTTACTGATAGTTTGCACCGGCAAACAAACTAAGAATATCGAACAATACCAGGCACAGGAAAAAGAATATACCGGCACATTTTATATTGGGGCCACTACCCCCTGCTATGACAAGGAAAAGGAAATTGACGCTTATTTCCCAACCAAACATATCTCCAATGACCTTATTTACGCTACCACAAAACAATTTATTGGTAAAATCCAACAGACACCACCTATATTTTCAGCAATTAAAATTGGAGGCAAAAGGGCTTATGATATTGCCCGCGAAGGGAAAACAGCTGAAATAAAACCAAAGGAAATTACAATAACTGAATTTGAAATTACCCGTATTTCCCTGCCGGAAGTAGATTTTAGAGTGGTTTGCAGTAAAGGCACTTATATAAGGTCCTTGGCTTATGATTTTGGTTTGGCTCTTAACAGTGGTGCACACTTAACGGCCTTGTGCCGAACCCGCATCGGCAGTTATAAATTAGAGGATGCATTGACCCTTGAAGAGTTTGAAAAAGAACTACTTGAAACAAATAATTGAATTTTTTATTGACATATCCTTTTATTAGTAGTAAATTCGCGCCCGTATTTTAGCAATAAACCTATTTAAAATCCCGTAAGATTTATGAAACTTTCACAATTCAAATTCAACCTTCCAAAAGAATTAATAGCCGAGACCCCTGCCAAAGTTCGTGATGAAGCAAGGTTAATGGTAATACACCGCAAAACAGGTAAGATTGAGCACAAAGCATTTAAAGACGTATTGAGCTATTTTAATGATGGCGATTGTATGGTTTTAAACGATACCAAAGTGTTTCCTGCACGTATGTATGGAAATAAAGAAAAAACAGGCGCTAAAATAGAAGTATTTTTATTACGCGAACTTAATGCAGAAAGCCGTTTGTGGGATGTATTAGTAGATCCTGCCCGTAAAATACGTATAGGTAACAAACTTTATTTTGGCGATGATGATACATTAGTAGCTGAAGTAATTGATAACACTACATCACGTGGCCGTACACTGCGTTTCCTGTTTGATGGTTCTTACGAAGAGTTTCGTAAAACATTAAACGACATGGGCGAAACACCTCTTCCGAAATACATTAAACGTGCTCCAACCGAAGAAGATAAAGAACGTTACCAAACAGTATTTGCAAAAAATGAAGGTGCAGTAGCTGCTCCTACAGCAGGTCTACATTTTAGCCGTGAGTTATTAAAAAGATTGGAATTAAAAGGTGTAAACTTTGCTAATGTTACGTTACACATTGGTTTGGGAACATTCCGTACTGTAGAAGTGGAAGATTTAACAAAACATAAAATGGATTCAGAACAAGTAATTATTCCGGAAACTGCTTGTGCTATTGTAAATAAATCACGTGAAGCTAAAAAGAAAGTATGCGCAGTTGGAACTACTACTATGCGTGCTATTGAAACATCTGTAAGCACTGATGGTTATTTGAAACCATATAATGGCTGGACCAATAAATTTATTTTTCCTCCTTATGATTTCAGCGTTGCAAATTGTATGATCACTAATTTTCACACCCCCGAATCAACACTATTCATGATGGTATGTGCATTTGGCGGTTATGATCTAATGATAAAAGCATACAAAGAAGCTATCAAAGAAAAATATCGCTTCTATACCTATGGTGATGCAATGTTAATCATCTAATTCTATTAGTAACGGTTAATAGTTGATGGTTAATAGTAAATACTATTAACCATTTTCTTTTAAATACTAGTCCCAAAACCAACAACTAACGACTCAACTAACAACTAACAACTATCAACCAGCAACTAACAACTAACAACTATCAACTAACAACCACTCTTGAAAACACACATCATCATAGTTGCCGGAGGAAGAGGAACACGCATGAATAGTGCTATTCCAAAACAATTCCTTGAACTGCATGGCAAACCTGTATTGATGCATTCTATTGAAATTTTTGTAAAGGCCATTCCTGAAATAAATATTATCCTGGTACTTCCATTATCGTATAGAAAACAATGGGAAACGCTTTGCAAAAAATACAACTTTACAATTCCTTTTCAACTGGCAGACGGAGGTGAAACCCGTTTTTATTCTGTAAAAAACGGATTAGCTCTTGTTCCTGAAAACACTGTTGTAGGCATACATGATGCCGCCCGCCCCTTAGTAAATATACAAACAATCCTTAATGCATTTGAAACTGCCGAACAAAATGGCAATGCAAGCCCGGCAATTCAAATAAATGAATCTATACGGGAAGTGAAAGATAATAACAATAAGGCCATTGACCGTAGCACTATTTTTATCATTCAAACTCCTCAATGTTTTCAATCAAACCTAATAAAGAAAGCCTTTTTACAAGAATACCGCCACTCATTTACCGATGATGCAAGTGTGCTGGAGGCAATGGGAGAGAAAATAAATTTGATTGAAGGCAATCGTGAAAATATAAAAATTACTAC
>JAZKBX010000269.1:0-2315 GCA_040388455.1 Bacteroidota bacterium | reverse complement strand
GCCAAACGATAAACTTGTCCGCGAATTTCACCACCTGCATTGGCTGCTGTGTGAATATTCAAATAAAGATCACCTCTTAAAAAACTATTGATCAATGTTGGCGTTAAAGCGGATCCTACAATGGTATCCATAATTCGATTACCTACAATTGATGCTGATAGGTCTACTACCACTGCACCACTCACCCCTAATACTCCCAAATGAAAGTGAGAACCCGTAATTGCTCCACTTAATCCATCTGCTACAACATCGTACCATAAAGTATCTAAAGTATTATTTAATTTAATGCTCGAAATAGCAACTGCATTGGTAGTGACTGCTGGCACTTCCTGTGAACCATTTAAACGTGCATCAAAAGTAAGCTTGGTATCATACATTAATTGACCACGAATTTCCCCGCCAGCATTTGCTGTTGTATGGATATTTATGTAAATATTTCCTGCTTTTAGATCGGTTAAAAAAACGGCCGGGTCAACTTCTCCGGATATGATGTTTCCACTTATCATGGTTGTTAAGTCAGTAATAACAGGACCATCAACTCCTATCGCACCTGTATGAAAGTGGGCACTAATAATTGGACCACTAAGACCTTGTGCAACAACGTAAAAATTCAATTTTGATTGATCATGAGAAAGATTGAAAGTGCCTAAACCATAAGCAGAAGTTGTAACTGCAGGTACTTCTTGTGCACCATCTAATTTTGCAGTATACCCGTAATCGGTTTCTAACCAAAGCTGCCCCCTGATCTCACCATTCGGATTAGCAGCAGTATGCACATTAATATAATATGCTCCGCTTAGATATTTTGCAATCATTGCATTTGTAAGGTTTGCTCCTGTTAGCATTCCATTGATGTGATTCCCTGAAACAAACGCACTTAAATCAGTAATTACACCACCGCTAACCCCAACAGCTCCTTCATGAACGTGCGCGCCCATTATTGCACCACTTAAACCATTTACAGTAACGCTTACACACATTGTATCGCGGGTTGCATTAAGTGAAAAGCTTGCAACACCTACTGCATTTGTTGTAACTGCGGGAACCTCCTGCGATCCTTCGAGTTTTGCAGTTATTAATAAATGATCCTGTAAATGGGCAGCTTGTGCAGTCAATGCTGAAAGCAAAGAAAATCCTAATAATAATTTGTTGGTAATTTTTTTCATAGTTCTATATTTTGTTATCCTTCAGTTTGCTGTTGCCCAGAAAATTTGTCGCGACAAACTTACAACCGGAAAAGTCGAATTGAACTTTCATGTGACAAACATTTTTTATAATCAACTGATAATGAGACCATGATCTTCATCACTCTGAATTAAGCTCTGTAATTTTGTCAATTTTATTATTTAAAAAAATGAAATCTGAGGATGATAAAAACAATGTTTATTGTGTGGGAAAAAATCAAACTTTATCTTATTACCTGGTACATCCTGGTGACTACTCTACCTGATCCACTGTAAAAAAATTAAACGGAGGACAACAAAGAAAACGCAGAGAGTAGCAGAGAAAGAAGCTGGACTTAAAAATTAGGCTGCTCTATATTTATAAATGATATGAGAAGTGGAAAGAATATGTGCATAAAAAAAGCCCCACGAAAAAAATCGTGGGGCTTTTTTTACATTTTATTAATTTAATATTCATCTTCGTTAAAAAAGAAATCGTCTTTGGTAGGGTAATCCGGCCAAATCTCCTCAATAGTTTCATACATCTCGCCTTCATCTTCAATTTCCTGAAGATTTTCGATAACTTCCATTGGTGCTCCTGAACGAATTGCAAAGTCAATTAATTCATCCTTTGTTGCCGGCCAAGGAGCGTCTTCTAAATTTTTTGCTAATTCAAGTGTCCAGTACATTGCTTTTATTTTTAAAATAAGAACTTAAAAATTGTGCCAATTCTTAGTTTCTAATAAGTAAATTTTATAAAACTGTTGATTTTTCTGCAAAAGTAAAAATTAATTCCATTAATCAAAATGATAAAGAACATTAATTTACATTCGCGGCTTCCAGGGCATTTCCTGAGCATGTAAATCCTGGGTAAGTTGCCGGGAGAGCATAAAAAGATAATCGCTAAGCCGATTGAGATATTTAATCACCAGATCAGATACAAAGCTATTTTCGGAAAGATGAATCGTTAAGCGTTCGGCTCTGCGGCATACACAACGCGCAATATGGCAAAACGACACAGTAGTGTGACCACCCGGCAATACAAATGACCTCATTTCGGGTAATGTTTCATTCATCTTATCCATTTCCCTTTCCAACAAAGCAATATCTTCCTCTTTTAAATCAGGAATTTTCATCTTTGATTTTTCAGGG
>JAZKBX010000268.1:0-17133 GCA_040388455.1 Bacteroidota bacterium | reverse complement strand
AACACCAAAGTTACTATGCCAATTCTTAAAGAATATGAACTTTGGGCTCGAAAAAAATTCATTTTGAATTTTCTAAATTATCAACTATTGTTAAAAAAAGTAGTCCTTTTATAGGATGTTTTTACTGGCTATAAGGTTGCATGGCTGCAATTGGAGAATTTATCAATTTTAAAAATTGGAAATTTATTCCAAAAAGTATTACAACAATGCCCCTTTCTAAACCTTTATCCCTATTACCAGGATATCATCTACTTGCTCCAGATCTCCTTTCCATTTTTCAAAATGGGTATCAAGAATATTTTTTTGCTCTTTGGCTGTTTTTTCATAGTTTTCAATGAGCAGTTCCTTAAACTTACTGTATTTGAATTTCTTGCCCTTTTCGCCTCCGAACTGATCGGCATATCCATCTGTAAACAAATAAATAGCATCGCCCTTTTCCAGCTTGATCTTGTGATTTGTAAATATTTTTGTTTTAGCTGTATCGGCACCTATCGCTTGTTTATCGGCTTTAATTTCTAATAGCTCAATTTTCCCTTCCACCTTTCCATCGGCAAGCAAATCAGAAGTATTTTTCCTCACAATATATAAAGGATTATTTGCACCTGCATATTGTAATTCCAGTTTTTCAAAATTTATTGAACAGAGCGCCATATCCATTCCATCTTTAATAGAACTTAATGTTTCGGAAACTTTTTTATTGAATTGGGTTAAGGCATCCCCCGGATTATTAACGGTGGCCCTGTTTATTGTCTGATTTAAAATGGTACTGCCAATAACACTCATTAAAGCTCCAGGAACTCCATGTCCGGTGCAATCAACAGCAGCTAAAACAGCTACCTCCTGGGCCGGCTCATTGTTACGTGGTGTTGTCAATTTAGTATCAAACCAATAAAAATCACCACTTACAATATCCTTAGGCTTGTACAAAATAAAATAATCTTTTATTATGCTATCTATTTTTTCGGAAGGCGGTAATATCGCTTTCTGAATATTGAGGGCATAGTTGATACTGTCTTTGATGTCTTTATTTTTTTCTTCAATAATTTCATTTTTAAGAGCTAATTGGTCGTTGGATTCGGCCAAAGCTAATCGGGATATAATCTCTTTTTTTGTAAGATTAGTACGTGAGTAAATCAGTAAAATGCTGAATAAGCCCACTGATAAGGTAAGTAAACCGCCATTGATCAATATTTCACTTAAAACCATTTGACTGTTCATCCAAAATAAAATAACATTGGCCACCAATGAGACTCCTACAACAATTATAGAATAAATTGGTTTCCATAGAATGAACATACCCGCAGCAATAAATAAGGTAATATAAGCAAAGGTGTGTTTCTGAAATTCAGCACCTTCCAAAACACTGTACATGTAAGCGTTTTGAATAGATATGCCTATTAACGGAACAAGAACAATCACCTCGGGGTAGTTAACAAGCTTATTTTTAAATAAAACAACAATAAGTGTCAGAGATGAAACAACGATACGAAAAACTAAAAAATCGACAAAATGAACAGGGCTGTTAAAATAATCGCCAATTGCAAAAATAAGATTTAGCAAAAGTCCCACCCTTGCAATCAACAGATGGTACTTGAAGGCTGCCGCGTTTAGCTCCTTTTGCCAGTCAACCTTAATAATCGGAGTACGTTTGGTCATCTAAATTTATTTGTTATTCTTGCCAAATATAAAACAATTAGGCGGTAAAAATTTCTACTTTTGCACAAATATTTAAAAGCATGGTTGAGGATAAAAACGAGGGATGGTTTGAAAATTGGTTTGACTCGCCCTATTATCATATTTTATACAAACAGCGTGATTTCTGCGAAGCCGAATTCTTCATTGACAATCTGATCGATCATTTAAAACCGGAAAAACTTTCCAAATTTCTTGATCTGGGTTGTGGCAGAGGCAGGCATTCCATTTATTTGAATAAAAAAGGATATGATGTGATCGGATCTGACCTATCGCCTTCAAACATTACATTCGCCTCACAATTTGAAAACGAAAACTTGCGATTTTGTGTTGAAGATATGCGTAAAATAAAAGGTGAGGATCAATTCGATTATGTACTTAATCTTTTTACGAGTTTTGGTTATTTTGAAAATGAAGCCGATAACTATGATACCATAAAATGCGTGAGCAAGGTACTCAAACCAAAAGGGATCTTTGTTCTTGATTTTATGAATGTTGAAAAAGTAATCGCCAATTTGGTGGTACACGAAATAAAAATCATTGATGATATTGAATTTAATATCACTCGCAGAATTGAGAATAACTTTATTGTAAAGTATATAAGGTTTTCGGATCAGGGGAAAGAGTTTAATTTCCAGGAACGGGTAAAAGCAATTACTCTAAATGATTTTAAGAACTATTTTGATGTCAACAAACTTAAAATATTACATTTGTTTAGCAATTACAATCTCGAGAAATTTGATCTAAAAACCTCAAACAGGTTAATAATTATTGGACAGAAAGAATAAAAAATTTGAAAATGTGCTAATGTGAAAATGTGCTAATGTGTTACTAATTCAAAACCATATGCTAATTTGATTAATTAAACATGTTCATTTTCAAATTGTCATTTACAAATTTTCAAATTGTTAAATTTTCAAATTAATCAAGAATGAACTACCTAATGTATATATTACTTTTCCTTTCAGTTATTATTAGCGGATTAAGTGTGCTATTTATAAATATCAGCGGTAAAAATTTAAAGCTTATTCTTTCTTTCAGTGGTGCATTTTTATTTGCAATTTGTGCTTTACACCTTATCCCTGAAATATATTTATCAGGCACACCTAATATCGGCATTTATATTTTATTTGGTTTTTTCGCACAAATATTACTGGAGTTTTTATCGGAAGGTATTGAGCATGGCCATATTCATGTTCATAAACATGCTGAACACGCATTTCCTTATGCTATGATGCTTGGACTTTCCATTCATTCTTTTTTGGAAGGAATGCCACTTGCCAACAATGATATACATTCGCACAACTCGCTATTAACAGGTATTGTAATGCATAATATACCTATTGCTATGGCTTTAATGACCATGCTTCTAAAATCCCATATCAGCAAGCGAACTGCTATTTTATGGCTTGTTGTGTTTGCATTAGTTACGCCACTAGGCACATTAACCAGCTATGCAATAGGTGAAAACATTATTGGAAATTTCTCTTCGTATTTCGATAGAATAATGGCTGTTGTAGTTGGAATATTTCTTCATATTTCCACCACCATACTTTTTGAATCCAGCGAAAACCACCGCTTTAATTTTATTAAATTTTTAGTGATCTTGTCTGGGGCAGGCTTTGCGCTATTTAGTCTATAAATTTTATTTCTTATTTTGGGGCGTTCCACTTTCTTGAAAAGAGAAAGTGGCGGGCTTTCCGCTACAATCTTTTCTAAACAGAAAAGGATTTTCGCTGCAATCCCTAACGCGATCTATCCATGAAAAGCAATGAATACATTCTCAAATAGTCCAGCGAAATTTTTGCAAAAAAAATGCACCCTCTCAGGTGCATTTTTTTTATGGAATTATAACTATTTCAATTTTGTCAATGCTGCTTTTACTGCATCAAAATCAGGGTAATCACCGGCATTTTCCAAAACCTCTTTATGACGAATAATTCCATCTTTATCAATAACAAAAGCGGAACGTTTGCTCACCCCTTTTAATCCAAGCACCCAATCGCTGCAAAGAACATCATAAGCGGTGGATACTTCTTTATTGAAGTCGGATAACAAAGCAAAATTGTAATTATTTAATTCTTTGAATTTAGCCTGTGTAAAAGGCATATCAACAGAAATACCTAATACCACGGCATTTACATCATTATAAAATGACAACTCATCACGTGTTTGACACAACTCTTTTGTACAAACACCTGTAAATGCTGCCGGGAAAAATAAAAGAACAACATTCTTTCCCTTAAAATCTTCTAATGATACTTTATTTTTATCCGAATCCACCAAGGTAAATGATGGTGCTTTTTGTCCTATTTCTATTTTCATCGCTCTATTTTTAAAATTTAGTTTAAATAAATACTTTTTACAAGGCGATAAAGATAAAAGTTTATGCTTAAGAACTTCATTAAAAATATTATTCCAACGCTAAAATTTTGTAACTTTGACCGAAATTTTTTTATAAACCATTAAAAACCAATATCCCATGACATTAGTAGGAAAAAAAGCGCCATCATTTAAAGCGCAAGCAGTAGTATACGGTGGAGAAATTGTTAATGACTTTTCTCTTGATCAGTATATCGGCAAAAAACATGTTATTTTCTTTTTCTATCCAAAAGATTTCACTTTTGTTTGCCCTACTGAATTACATGCATTTCAGGATAAATTAGCTGAATTTGAAAAACGTAATGTAGCTGTAGTAGCTTGTTCAACCGACACAGAGCAGTCGCACTGGGGTTGGTTACAAACGCCAAAAGCACAAGGTGGAATTCAAGGTGTTAAGTATCCAATTGTAGCAGACACTACAAAAACAATTTCAATGAATTTTGATGTATTGTTTGGTGAGTATGAATTAGATGAAAACAATGCATTGCTTGCAACCGGCCCTATGATCGCATACCGCGGTTTGTATTTAATTGACAAAAATGGCATTATCCGTCATCAATTGATCAATGACCTTTCATTAGGCCGCAGTGTTGATGAAGCATTGCGTATGGTTGATGCATTACAATTCTGTGAAGAAAATGGTGAAGTTTGTCCTGCAAACTGGCACAAAGGTGATGATGCAATGAAGGCAACTCACACAGATGTTGCTAATTATTTAGCAAAACATTAATCTTTATTTTTTTAAATAAACGAAAAGTACCTCTAAGTAAAATTAGAGGTACTTTTTATTTTATATTTGTTCCCCATTTAAAAATCAATCTATAATGAACAAAAAACTTCCAATCATTCTAAATGTTGTATTAGTTATCGCAGTAGCGGTATTATATTATCTTCATTTTTCAACCTGTAATAATGCTTGTGGCGCAACAGGAGAAGGCGATTCAACAATAGCTTCCAAACCGGCTATTATGTCGCCAAAAGAAATTAAGGCTTCAAAAATTGTATTTGTTAACAGTGATATTTTGAATAAAGAATATGAATTTGTGAAAGACCTCACTGCTGCTGCCCAAACCAAACAACAGCGTCTTGAAAATGCCTATCAAACGAAAGCACAAAAATTTCAACAGGATTATACTGACCTTCAACAAAAAGCCAGTCAGGGATTGTTATCCGAAAACCAAGGTGCTGCGGCACAGGAAGACTTAAAAAAACGGAAAGATGAATTAGATAAGATGGAGCTTCAGTTGCAAAGTTTAGTTGAAGAAATTCAAAAAAGTAATGAAGAAGTTCGTAAAACCGTTGTTGACTATGTTAAAGAATATAACAAAAAAGCCAATTATAATTTCATTTTAACGCATACCGATGGTCCCGGTGGTGTATTAATATTAGCGAACGACAGTTTGGATATTACCAACGAAATTCTTGAAGGCCTGAATGCGCAATATAAAGCGAAAAAAGCAACTAAGTAAATACCTCACCCCTGCCCCTCTCCAGTTGGAGAGGGGTTATCTACCAATAAAACAAGAATGGAAGCTACCGAAAACAAAGGAACATTAATTCATAAAATAAAACATGTAGAACAATTTCACGATGTTTTTAAAATAGGGAATCGTTATACCCCTACTGCGGATCTTGAGGAAAAAGAATACATGTTACGTTATAATTTGATCAAAGAGGAAAACGAAGAATATCTTGAAGCTTGCAAGAATGGTGATCTGGTGGAAATAGCTGATGCAATTGGCGACCAGCTTTATATTTTATTCGGAACTATTTTACGTCACGGCTTGCAGCATAAAATTGAAGAAGTATTTGATGAGATCCAGCGCAGCAATATGAGCAAGTTGGATGAAAAGGGAGAACCTATTTTTCGTGAAGATGGTAAAATATTAAAAAGTAATTTATACTTCCGACCTGATATAAAATCAATATTAGAAAAGTAAAATACTACGAATAACGAATAAAAAAAAAATCTACGAATCTGTGTTTTGCTACTTTTTAAATACAAAAATTAATTTTTGATTGCCCTAACCATTTCCCTTTTTCCCGGAGGGCCGGGTAATGATTCAACAGTAAATCCAACACGCTTTAAGGTACGTTTCACTTCACCTTTGGCGCAGTAGGTAACTAGGCATCCGCCTGATTCAACAGAAGCAAATAGTTTAGAAAATATTTCTTCAGTCCACATTTCGGGCTGCACACCCGGACCAAATGCATCAAAATAAATCAGATGGTAATTGTTTTCTAAAAAGGTATCCTGCAGTGTATTCTTTATTTTAAAAAGAGTAAATTGATTGGAGAGTGGAACAGACCTTCCCCATTCACAGGCATGGATCGTGGTATAAACAGGTTGAAATTTTTGTGCATTCAGCAATTCCACATAATTTAACTGGTCAATTAAATCAGCACTTACGGGGTATGCTTCAATGGCAGTATAACGAATGTTAATATCTGATTTCTGGGTTTCAATATAGGTGAGCATCGCATTTAATCCGGTACCCAAGCCGATCTCTAAAATAGAAAGAGAGCCCTTCCCTCCTCTATACAGATCTGATGAACCGGAAACAAATGGTTTTAATCCGGCATCAATAAAAACATGTTTGCTTTCTTGTATTGCACCATGTATGGAATGGTAATGTTCGTTTAATTCTTCAACAAAAAGAGAATGCGAGCCATCGGCTGTTTTTATTATTGTTCGAAGCATATACGGTAAGAAAATATATTAGCCACAAATTTCATGGATAAAAAATTCGTGAAATTCGTGGCTAAATTTAATAATAACCAACAGTTTTATTTACTCACAACCTTAAATTCCGTTCTTCTGTTCATCTGGCGGCCTTCATCGGTTTCGTTACTTGCAATCGGTTGTTCTTTACCATAACCAACGGAAGTTAGACGGTCGGCTGCAATGCTCACTTTTACAAGGTAATCAAGAATTGCCTTTGCACGACTCTCCGATAATTTCTGGTTGAATTCTGCCGATCCTTTTGAATCAGTGTATCCCGAAATTTCAATTTTTAGAGAAGGTACATCGTTCAATAATTTTGTTAAACGCTCCAATTCATTAGTAGATTCGGGGCGAATAGTGGATTTTCCGTAATCAAAGAAAATGTTTTTCAAAATAATTTTACTTCCCACTGCAACATTTTTCAATGCCACATCTTTTACAACCTCCTGAAAGGCAGCAGTCATGGGGATATCAAAGTTCTCTGAGTGGAACAGGTAATTTTCTTTTTTAACAGCAATACCATAATTTTTACCAGCAGGTAATGAAACTAAATAGTTACCGGAAGCGCTATTGGAAGTAAAACTTGCGATCACCTCGTTCTTTTGATTATCAATGATCTCAATGGTTGCCTCCAATGGTTTTTGTGTTAAAGCATCAGTGACCACACCTTTTAAAATGGTTAATTGTGCTTCCTTGATCACAAT
This sequence comes from Bacteroidota bacterium, assembly GCA_040388455.1. Taxonomy (GTDB): domain Bacteria; phylum Bacteroidota; class Bacteroidia; order 2-12-FULL-35-15; family 2-12-FULL-35-15; genus 2-12-FULL-35-15. Next base: position 9,630 of record JAZKBX010000268.1, on the reverse strand, counting down.
GGTAGGTGCAATTACGGTTTCTTTAACCGGTGCGGCAAGGCTGGCAAGCAAATTATCTTCATTATTCAGGATCATTGGTTTTTCAGGACCCAGAAAAGTGATTATGTAAATATCTTTTTCACCAAGCCCTTTTTCATTGAATGAAGAATAGTAGCCATGTTTACCGCTTGCGGAAATTACAAAAAACACATCATCATCCGTTGTATTAACAGGATAACCAAGGTTTTCAGGAGCGCTCCAAACACCGTTTTCAAAAACCGTTTTAAAAATATCATATCCTCCCATTGTTTTATGCCCCTGAGAACTGAAATACAATGTTTTTCCATTCGGGTGGATGAACACTCCTTCTTCGTTATATTTTGTATTAATAGTAGGCCCTAGATTTACAGCTTTCCCCCATTTACCTTTTTCATCTTTTGTGGAAATATAAATATCCCTTTCTCCTAAACCACCTTCCGGCTTATCGGAAACAAAATACACCGATTTACCATCAGGAGAATAGCAGGCGGATGACTCGTGAAATTCGGTATTAATATTTTTATTCATACGTTCGGGTTTACTCCAAACTGCACCTTTTAATTCCGACTCATACAAATCACCATTATTTTTTCCGATATAGATCAAAAACTTTTGTCCATCAGCCGATAAACCGGAGTTCGCATCATGATCGTCAGTATTGATTGGAGACCCCATGTTTAATGCAGGTGTCCACTTACCATCATTTTTGGTAGAAATATAAATATCCTCGAAATATTCATTGATGCCCGGATCAATTTTCCCACCGGTAGTATTTGCCCTACGTGATGTAAAGAGCATAACGGATTCATCTGCGGAAATTACTGTTCCATAATCAGGAGACGGAGAGTTTACTTCCGAACCGGCATTATCAATAAATACACGAACAGGATTTTCAACCAACTCTTTACCTGTATTACATTCTGCAATATGTTTATTTACATCGGCTGCAAATGCTTTGCCCTCATCAGTTGCGAGAGTTAAGGATCTCTGAAAAATTTCAAATTGAGTAATAGATTTATTCCATTGCATATCTAAATGATAGGCTTTCCCCAGCATATAATGTATTTGTGGATCAAATTCAGGATTAAGTTTTAATACTTTTTCAAGAAATGGAATTGATCTTAGTTTATTACTTGAATATAAATAACACTTACCAATTTTATAATTAAGTAAGGCATTGTTTGGATTGAACTGATTTGCCGCAAAATAATGATACAAGGCCAATTTGTAAAACATAGGACCTTGTTCGTATAATTTGTCACCGGTATCAAGCCGGCCCTTAGCATCTCTGAATCCATCTTTATTGCTTGCAAAATTTTCTTTTAAAAATTCTACATTTTGTGCATAAGCAGTAGAAGACAGTACTACAATTAATATAAAGATAATTTTTTTCATATTTTATATTTTTAAATTCTCTAAATCATCAAATCTCCAAATTTCTATTTCTCTAATTACTTACAATCTCCAATATAGTTTTTAGCTGATTCAACACCAAGCTCAACTGCTTTGTTCCAATCCGAGCAGGCTCCGGCATTATCGCGAAGCATTTCTTTTGCTATGCCTCGATTCAAATAAGAGTAACCATAAGTGGCATTTAATTGAATTGCTTTTGAACAATCATCGGCAGAACCTTTATAGTCTTTTATTTTAAATTTTGCAGTAGCACGGTTGTTGAATGCAAAAGCATAATCCGATTTTAATTCAATTGCTTTTGTGAAATCTTCGATGGCACCATCATAATCACCGGCATCATACTTTGCGCTGCCTCTGTTGTTATAGGCTATATAATAGTTTTCCTTTTTTTTGATAGCCTCTGTATAATCACTGATAGCGCCTTTGAAATCACCTTTTTTTCGTTTTGCACTTGCTAAATTATTATATGTAAATCCCATATCGGAATTAGAAGCAAGGGCTTTTTTATAATCTTCAATAGCCCCATCCATATCCTCTAATTGCCGTTTTGCGCTTCCCCGATCATTAAAAGCATAAGCATAATCCGGTTTAATTCTAATGGCTTGCGTAAAATCATCAACAGCCCCATTATAATCTGCATTTTCAAATTTTATTCCTCCACGGTAATAATATGCCTGTGCATGATCCGATTTGATTTCAATAGTTTTAGAATAATCAGCAGAAGCACCAGTTTTATCTGCAAGTGCATATTTCGCCTGCCCCCGACTGAAATAGCTGTCAGGATTTTGCTCCAATAAAAGTGACTTGTCAAAATCAGCAATTGCATCGTTATATAACTTCATTTCGAATTTAATACTACCACGATTGTAATATGCTTTTTCAAAATCTGCTTTAATTGTAATTGCCTGATCAAAATCTTTTAAAGCATCATTATAATTCTTATTAGCAAAGTTCGCAATTCCGCTATTATAGAACTTTTCGGCATCCTGAGATCCGTCATCCAGTATTTTGGCCTTTATGGTATCGGTTTGTGCATTTATAACCTGTACAAAAAACAAGTAAATGGCAACTAAAACTATTTTTTTCATTTTCATATAGAAAGAATTTTGAATACAATAAATGTAATAAGATTTTTGTTATGGAAAACAGCATTAATATCCAAAATTTAAATTAGATAACACACTCTTCTCCAAAAAATCAAACAAAATTCATAAGTTTGTGTTTCATCTTTTAAAATTTATGGTACAGCCTGTTAAGCAAAAATCTCCATTACTCACTATTTTTTTTACTGTATTTCTTGATCTGTTGGGCGTTGGTATCGTTATTCCTGTAATAGCCCCCCTATTGCTGTATCCTGATCATCATATGCTTCCACCGGAAGTGACAACACATACACGCACTATTATTCTTGGCTTTCTTATAGCAGCATATCCAATAGCGCAGTTTTTCGGAGCTCCCATGTTGGGCGCCTTATCCGATCGCTATGGAAGGAGAAAATTGCTTGCTATTTCGTTGGTTGGAACGTTGATAGGGTATTTACTTTTCGCAATTGCCATCCTTGAACAAAATATTTATTTGTTGTTTGCAAGCCGATTGTTAGATGGCTTTTCCGGTGGCAATATTTCTATCGCACTTTCCTCTATTTCTGATTTCTCCAATGAAAAATCTAAAGCTAAAAACTTTGGAATGATTGGTGCTGCCTTTGGTCTTGGATTTATTTTGGGCCCTTATGTTGGTGGTAAATTAGCTGATCCTGCTATTGTTTCGTGGTTTAATGCAGCAACACCATTTTGGTTTGCCGCCATATTGACATTAATTAATTTAGTTTTTGTTTTTTTTGCATTCCCGGAAACACTGCGGGAAAAACGAAATACACCGGTGAGTATATTTACCGGGATGCAAAATATTGGAAGGGCATTTCAGCTAAGACATTTACGAATCATTTTTTTTGTGGTTTTTTTATTCACTCTGGGATTTAATTTTTTTACTCAGTTCTTTCAGGTATTCCTGATCAATAAGTTTGATTATAAAATTTCAGAAATAGCCGATGTTTTTGCTTTTATAGGAATTTGGATCGTAGTTGCTCAAGGCGGGCTGCAGCGTCCAATGTCTAAAAAATATTCGCCTTTAAAAATCATACAAATTTCCTCGGTTCTTTTGGGTATCACACTGCCAATGCTTCTTTTGCCAACTGAATCAAAATATATTTTCTTTGTTCTGCCTTTCATTGCCATTTTCCAAGGCTTAACGCAGCCTAACATAACTTCAGTAGTATCAAGCCAGGCAGGAAAAGATGAACAAGGACAAATATTGGGCATCAACCAATCCATCCAGTCCCTTGGGATGGCAATACCACCTATTATTGCAAGTTATATTAATTTAGTAAATATTAATTACCCTATTGCAACAGCATCATTTTGCATCCTATTAGGATGGGGAGTGCTGATTATTTTTTTTAGAAATAAAAAAACGAATGGAACTTTTGTGTAAATTTATATAGGCTATTTCCAAAAATTTAACCTCCCATTTCAAAATATAAATCCAAATAAAGAAGAAAATCAGATCTAAAAAGTATAAGAAAATGAAAAAAATAATTTATTCAACTGCACTTCTTTCTTTAGCTATTTTTAACTCATGTGAGAATAGCAAAGAATCTTCAAAAGAAAAGAAGACGTACGCTGCTGAAGATATTAAAATTGAAACAAAAAAAGCAAATGCCTTTTTTGATCGTGTATTTGACGCCACAGTAGATCGTGATCCCGTGAGCCAAACACGTTTAGGAATCAAAAAAGATTATGACAAATGGACGGACATCAGTGATGAACATGCACAAAAGGAATTGGAAATCACCAAAGGCAATTTAGATTCGTTGCATACGATTGTAAACATTGATGCGCTTGATGTCCAAACAAAGATCAGTTACCGTTTGTTTGAAAAAGAGTGTCAGGACAAAATCGATAATTTCAAATGGCGTTTTCACGATTACCCTGTTAATCAAATGGGAGGAATGCATTCTGAAATCCCTGCCTTTTTAATTAATATGCATGCTATAAGTAATAAAGCAGATGCAGAAGCATATATTTCAAGACTTTTAGGAATCAATAGTTTATTTGATCAATTATTGGTGAACTTAAAAGTTCGTGAAGAAAAAAACGTTATCCCTCCAAAATTTGTTTTCCCTTTAGTATTAGCCGACTGCAAAAACATATTATCCGGTGTTCCTTTCGACAATGGAAAAATAATGAATGCTTTGCTGGAAGATTTTATTACAAAAGTAAATGCTTTAAAAGAATTAGATGAAGCAGCTAAAAAGGCACTGATCACAAAAGCATCTGACGCCTTGTTAACATCCGTAAAACCCGCTTACGAAAAATTAATAACGTACTGGAATGAATTAGAAAAAAAATCAACTGATGATGATGGTATCTGGAAACTAACAGATGGTGCTGCATTTTATGATGCAGCCTTGAAGCAAACTACAACAACCAATTTAACTTCCGATGAAATTCATGAAATTGGTTTGAAAGAAGTGGCTCGTATACACAATGAGATGAAAGTGATCATGAAAAAAGTAAATTTCAAAAATGATAACCTTCAGGATTTCTTTGATTTTATGCGCATCGATAAACAATTCTACTATACCAATACTGCTGAAGGGAAAGAAGCATATCGTGTAAAAGGAGTAAAGATCATTGATGATATGAAAAATGAAATTGATAAATTATTTCTTACAAAACCCAAAGCTGATATTGAAGTTAAGCCTGTAGAAGCATTCCGCGAAAAATCAGCAGGAGGTGCATTTTATGAAGAGCCTGCATTGGATGGCTCTCGTCCCGGACGATATTATATTAATTTGTATAACATGGCTGATCAGGCCACTTATCAAATGGAAGCGTTGGCTTATCACGAAGGTATCCCCGGCCATCACATGCAAATAGCCATTGCGCAAGAACTATCCAACATTGCTAAGTTCCGTATGCATGGCGGAAATACTGCTTATGTGGAAGGTTGGGCTTTGTATTCTGAGCTTGTCCCTAAAGAAATTGGTTTTTACCAGGACCCATATTCTGATTTTGGAAGATTAGCAATGGAACTTTTCCGTGCAGCCCGCCTTGTAGTTGATACTGGAATTCATCGCAAAAAATGGACACGTCAAAAAGCATTGACCTATTTTAAAGAGAATACACCAAACCCGGAAGGCGATAATAAAAAAGAAATTGAACGTTATATCGTATGGCCATCACAAGCTACAGGATATAAAATTGGAATGATCAAAATTTTAGACCTTCGTGAAAAAGCGAAAATCCAATTGGGTACTAAATTTGATATCCGCGAATTTCATGATGTAGTGCTTACTTCAGGACCTGTACCGATGGATATTTTAGAAGAAATGGTAAATACCTGGGCTGAGAATAAATTAAAATAATTAAAGAATTGAAGAATTAGAGATCTAGAGAATTGGAGAGTTCTATTTAACCTTATTAAAAATAAATTCCCAATTCTCTAAATCTCCAACCCAACAAATCAACAAATAATAATATGGCAAAGAAAAAAGGAACAAAAAAAGAAACAAAGTCAATTCTTACAAAAAGTTCACATGAATTTTTACGTAATTATTTGAATAATTCATCTCCAACCGGTTTTGAAATTGCGGGACAAAAACTATGGCTCGATTATATGAAACCTTATATTGACGATTATTTTATCGACAATTATGGAACAGCTGTTGGAGTTATCAACCCCAAAGCAGAATTTAAGGTAGTGATAGAAGCACATGCAGATGAAATATCCTGGTTTGTGAATTACATTACTAATGATGGTTTTATTTATTTGCGCAGAAACGGTGGTAGCGATCACATGATAGCTCCTTCCAAGCGAGTAAATATTTATACTGATAAAGGTATTGTTAAAGCTGTTTTTGGATGGCCGGCAATTCACGTTCGTGATGCATCAAAAGAAGAACCACCATCCTTAAAAAATATTTTTTTGGATTGCGGATGTAATACAAAAAAAGAAGTTGAAGAGCTGGGAATTCATGTTGGGTGTGTGATCACTTACGAAGATGAATTTATGGTATTAAATGATCGTTATTATGTGGGAAGAGCATTGGATAACCGTGTAGGAGGATTTATGATCGCTGAGGTAGCTCGTTTATTAAAAGAAAGCAAAACAAAATTGCCTTTCGGTTTATACATTGTTAATTCTGTACAGGAAGAAGTTGGTTTGCGCGGTGCTGAAATGATCACACAAACGATTAAACCAAATGTAGCCATCATTACAGATGTTTGTCATGATACTCAATCACCAATGATGAATAAGATATCCAGCGGTGATTTAGCTTGTGGTAAAGGGCCTGTGCTTACCTATGGTCCTGCTGTACAAAACAACTTATTGAAACTGATCATTGAAGCAGCAAACAGTAACAAAATACCTTTTCAACGGGCCGCAGCATCACGTGCAACAGGAACAGATACTGATGCATTCGCTTATTCAGTGGGCGGTGTGCCATCCGCATTGATTTCTTTACCTCTACGTTATATGCACACTACGGTGGAAAGCGTTCATAAGGATGATGTGGAAAATGTGATTAAACTAATTTTCCAATCTCTGAAAGCAATTAAAAATAATCACGATTTTAAGTATATAAAAAAGTAACTTCAATTTAATTCATTGGAGCCTGCGCTTTTCTTAAAAAAGAAAGGGGCAGGCTTTTTTATTCAATCTCTAAAAAAAATCCCGAAATACTTCAGAACGCTACTATTCCTAAAGCAGAATTTACATGATAAACCTTCAATATATTTACAATAGAATACTGAACTTGAATACGTTAAATCTTTTTCATTAAAATTCGATTTTTTTAAACTAAAAAAAATGAGTATTTTTAGTCAAAATTATCCGATCAATTAATAATAAAAAATAAATGGCGATTTTAGGCTCTATACTCAAACGAACATTTGAACTAAGGGAAAGAATACCCAGAATACGTAAAGTCAACGGTTATACTCAACAAGCCAAGGTATTAAAAAAGCTACTTATTAAAGCTGAATTTACTGCCTTTGGCGCACATTATAATTTTTCTAAAATAATAAGTGAACCCGATATAGTAAACGCTTTTCAGAATACAATTCATACACATGATTACAATTCGATGTTCAAAAAATGGTGGTTCCGTTCTTTGAATGGAGAGGCTTATGTTTGTTGGCCCGGCCGCATAAAATATTTCGCATTAAGCTCCGGAACATCCGACTCTTCAAGCAAATATATCCCTGTTACTTCCGATATGCTGAAGGCAATAAAAAAAATCAGTATTCGTCAATTGGGTTTACAAACACGTTATGATTTCCCGAAAGAACATTTTCAGCGCGGTGCTTTAATGCTTGGTGGAAGTACTCACCTAAATTATAATGGTACTTATTTTGAAGGCGACCTAAGTGGTATTACAGCTAAAAATATTCCTTTCTATTTTCAACATTTTTACAAGCCCGGAAAACGTATTTCAAAAGAACGTGATTGGGAAACCAAGCTTGAAGAGATAACAAAAAATGCAAAAAGCTGGGATATAGCTATTGTAGCTGGAGTTCCTGCCTGGGTTCAAATTCTTTTTGAAAAAATTATTGCTGAATACAACGTAAATAACATTCATGACATATGGCCTAATTTGGAAATATATGTTCATGGAGGAGTGGCGATTGCACCTTATAAAAAAGGATTTGAAAAATTACTTGGCAAGCCCATCATTTATTTTGACACTTATTTAGCATCAGAAGGATTTATCGCATACCAGGACAGACAAGGTACTGAATCATGCAGAATGGTGCTTGATAATGGAATATTTTTCGAGTTTGTTCCTTTCAATGAGAAGAATTTTGATTCGGAAGGAACAATTGTTGAAACACCCGAAACATATCATATCGGACAAGTACAGGAAGGTGTTGAATATGCATTATTGCTTTCTACTTGTTCAGGTGCCTGGCGCTATTTAATTGGCGATGTGATCAAATTTACTTCTATCGAACGTTATGAAATTATTATTACTGGTCGCACAAAACAATTTTTGAGCTTATGTGGTGAACATCTTTCACAGGATAATATGAACCGGGCCATTGAACTTGTTTCAGGCGAATTGAATATTGAAATAAAAGAATTTACTGTAGCAGGTATTAATTATGAATCATTGTTCGCACACCATTGGTATATTGGTACGGACGACAAAGTAGATATTGATATCTTGCGTAAGCGGATTGACGAAGTATTAAAAGATTTGAATGATGATTATCGTGTGGAACGCATTGCAGCTTTAAAAGAAGTGATTGTTGATGTAATGCCAAGTCACGTATTTTACGATTATATGCAATCAATAGGTAAAATAGGTGCCTCATTCAAATTTCCACGTGTACTAAAAAGCACAAAATTAACCGATTGGGAAACTTATTTAAAAGATAAGGTACAAAAAACAAACCTATGATTTTAAAAGCCATTTTTCAAGGATTATTACTGGGATCAGTTTTGGCTATACAGCCCGGACCTTCATTGTTTACGCTTATACAAACAAGCAGCAAAAAAGGATTTAAATCGGGTTTTGCACTTGCTATTGGAATTTTTTTAAGTGATGTAATTTGTGTGCTCTTAGCTTATTTAGGTATTGCTCAACTTTTCGACAATCCTAATAACAAAATGGTTATTGGCCTTATTGGAGGAACCCTTTTGATAGTATTTGGTTTGTTCAGTATTTTTCATAAAAAGAAAGAGGAGGAAGAAAAAGGATTGGTTATAAAGGCGGTAAACGTTCCGCTGTTTATCACAAAAGGTTTCTTTCTTAATATCTTAAACCCATCTGTTATATTTTTATGGATCTTATGGGTTGGGGCAGTAAGCTCAAATAAAGAATTTACCCGACTTCATATTTCTCTTTTTTTTATCACTACTCTGGCCATTGTATTTATTACTGATGTGCTAAAAGCCTATTTTGCAAATAAAATAAGCAAACATCTTAGCCATAAGATCTTGCGCAAAATAAGTATACTACTTGGAATAATTCTTTTAGTTACCGGTCTGGTTTTTATATACCGCGTGGTTTCGGTGTATTTCTAAAACAGCATTTCCAGAACAGGTTACCCCTAATTTGAAATTAGAACAAACTTTATTAGGTATAATAGCAAAAAATAGTTGGTGAAATGCTCTAAAGACCTATAGGGTAAA
>JAZKBX010000267.1:0-7797 GCA_040388455.1 Bacteroidota bacterium | reverse complement strand
CTTTCGTGGATTATATGATAAGGGATCAATATGCTGAGTACGTTGCCTTGTAAAGGGGGCCATCAAAAATTGAGCCTCTTCTCCAGGCAGTGGTTTTTGAAAGCGTACTTTTAATTGTTCGATGAACTTAACAAACATATTTTTTGAAATTCAATTTTATATTTAAGTACTAAATTAATAATTCTTTGTCAGATTTATAAATTCAAAGGATTTGTTCTTATAGTTATTTATGAAATTTAGCCACAAAAACAATGGTTATCAACTACTTACAAACAAAATGAAACTAATTACACATAGTGGACGTACAAGAATTTAAATCAAAAAATATAGCCTATGAATCCAGAACAATTGCAACAGATGGTTAAATGGCTAAATCTCCAGATCCAACATTTGACCGACTCTATAAAAGAAGCCCATCAATCAAACAATTACGGCAGGGCAATACAGTATGAAGGAATGCGTGATGCCTTTAAAAAATTCTTAACTAAATTTACCAGTACAACAGAAGAAAAAGAAAAAATTAGCGCTAAACAAACAAGAAGTAGAATTTAAATTACATCCCCATGAAACCAGAACAGATACAACAAATGGTTCAATGGTTAAATCAGCAAGTTGTGCACTCAAATGAATCCATTAATGAAGCTCATCAGACTAACAATTACTGCAAAGAAACACAGTTTGAAGGAATGCGTGATGCTTTTATGAGATGCTTGAACAAACTTAACAATGCTTGATTTTATCATTAATCCTCCCACATTCAGCCTTGAATAAAAGAACGGTCGTTATTTAAAAATTATGTTTTTAATTTAACACGGCTGTATCGGATAGTTATGTCTCCCAAAATAAGCCCTTTATCACCATCTTGAAAAGAAAATACCAGCCAACAAAATCAGGTTTGTTTTGTCCCTCTAATCTCTTCAGATTTAAAATATTAAGCGAAAGCATTACTATTACCACTTAGCCTAACTGAGCCCTCCTTATATACTCTCCCGTTATTGACATTCGCTGTGGCCACAGGAACAAGCATATCCATAAATTTTTCGAGCAATTAATAAAATTATTGTACATTTGAAACCAATTATCGAAAAAAACTACCAATTATCGTTAAAATGTAACCAACTATACTTAATGCCCGTACAACTATTTAAAAACACCGTTCAACTATTCAAATTTCAAAATTGAAACCTCATGAATCCGGAACAATTACAACAAATAATTAATTGGCTGAATCTGGAAATTGAACGTTTAAACGTGTCTATTAATGATGCAGATAAAACAAACAATTACGGAAGGAAAACACAGTATGAGGGAATGCGCGATGCCTTTGTACAATTTTTAAAAGAGGTGAGCAATACAAAAAAAGAAAAAGTGAAGACCATTACTAAAAATATAAGAACTAACATTTAAAACTAAAGCCTATGAATCCGGAACAAATACAACAAATGGTTCAATGGTTAAATCAACAGGTTATGCATTCAACCGAATCCATCAACGAAGCGCATCAAACAAACAATTATTACAAAGAAACACAGTTTGAAGGAATGCGTGATGCTTTTATGAGATGCTTAAACAAAATTAAAAACGTTTGATTTTATCCATCAAAGAAGGTAATATTTAATAAGTAATATGTAATACGTAAAAGTTATTGTTGAAAATAGAACAGTTTCATATTACGGGTTCAAATATTACATATTAAATATTACGTCTTTCCCCTATATCCTTCCTGGATACACTTTCAATGCTTTTTCTAAGCAGATCATTGCGTTTTTCAAATCCTCTTTATTCAATACATAAGCTAATCTCACCTCGTTTATCCCCGCCCCCGGTGTGGAGTAAAACCCTGTAGCAGGCGCTAACATTACGGTTTCACCATTGTATTCGAACTCTTCCAATAACCATTGGCAAAATTTATCAGAGTTATCAATTGGTAAACGGGCAATGCAATAAAAGGCCCCGCTTGGTTTCGGGCAGAAAACACCTTCCATTTTGTTTAATGCTTCAATTACAAAATCCCTACGTTCAACATATTCTTTTTGAACTTTAACAAAATATTCTTTGGGGGTATTTAAAGCAGCCTCCGCTCCTATTTGTCCGAATGTTGGCGGACTTAAACGTGCTTGAGCAAATTTCATAGCGGCAGCCATTACCTCTTTATTTTTAGATATCAAGGCTCCGATACGTGCGCCACATGCGCTGTAACGTTTTGAAATAGAATCGAGCAAAATCACGTTATTATCAATGCCTTCCAAATGCATTACCGAAACATATTCTTTTCCATCATAACAAAACTCACGGTAAACTTCATCGGAAAGTAAAAACAGATCATACTTCAACACCAGTGCTTTCAATAGTTCCAGCTCCTCCCTTGAATATAAATACCCTGTTGGATTTCCGGGATTACAGATCATGATCCCTTTTGTTTTTGGAGTAATTAACTTTTCAAATTCGGAAATTGGCGGCAAAGCAAATCCTGTTTCAATAAATGATTTAACAGGTTTAACAATTACATCTGCAGCACAGGAAAAACCATTATAATTTGCATAAAATGGTTCAGGAATAATAATTTCATCACCCGGGTTAAAACAAGCCATCATCGCTATTGATATAGCCTCAGAACCACCGGTTGTAATAATGATCTCGTTTGCATCAATATTAATTTTAAAACCATTATAATAGTCTGCTAACTTCTTTCTATACGATTCGAATCCTGCCGAATGTGAATATTCCAACACTTTAACATCTGCATTTTTAATTGCATCTATCATTATTTGTGGAGTTTCAATATCAGGCTGCCCGATATTTAAGTGATATATTTTCCGTCCCATTTTTTTTGCAGCCTCTGCAAAAGGAACTAACTTACGTATTGGAGATGAAGGCATAGTATTGCCTTTAAGAGATATTTTTGGCATTTTATTTATTTTTAATTGCCGCCAAAGTTAATGTTTTAGATAGATAACTGTGTACCGGTTTGATTAAAAATTAAAACTTCTTAAATATGAACATATCCTAAAACTACAAATCCCTCTCTAAAAAATTTAGAGAGGGATTCGAGAGATACTACTTAAACAAAACAAATTATTTTTTCATTTCAACCGGAGTTGCAACAGTTGGAGCCGGAGTTGGATCAGGATTAACAACACCTTTAATTTTAATTACTTTAGAAGGGGTGTCAGCATTGGAAGTCAATGTAATTGTTTTTTCAAACGCACCTACTCTATCAGTAGCATATTTAACTTTGATAACAGCTGTTTCGCCCGGCTTAATTGGTTCTTTCGGCCAATTTGGAGTAGTACAACCACATGAACCTACTGCATTAGAAATAATTAATGGTTCTTTACCTACGTTTGTAAATTTGAATTCACGGTTACCATCAGCATTATGAGCGATAGTTCCATAATCCATTACTTCTGTTTCAAATTTAAATTTTGGAGCATTAGCGTTTAAAGGATTTGGTGTAGTTGTTTCCTGTGCATTAGCACCGATTGCAACACATAACATTAATCCGATCGATAAAAATGTCTTTTTCATTGTTTGGGGATTTTTTAATTATTATTTATTATTTATTTACTGTTTTTTAATATTTTTTAATGTTTTTCAAATGGAATAGCACCATCTTCTTTTTTTCCATTTGCAGGAAAAGCTTCTTCAGCAGGAGGAGCAGCCTGAACAACTCCTTTAATAGTGATTACCTTTTGAGGTGTTTTAGCGTTTGAGTTGATAGAAACTGTTTTAGTAAAACTTCCCGGACGCTTTGTATCATAAGTAACTTTAATTACTTGTGTTTCTCCCGGTTTAATAGGAACATTTTTAGGATAAGTTGGTACGGTACATCCACATGAGCCTTTTGCATCACTGATAATCAAAGGCTCTGATCCTGAATTTTTAAATTTAAATTCATACGTTCCATTGCCGGCATATTCAATCGTTCCAAAGTCATGAACATCCTTTTCAAATGTCATTTCAGCCAGACTTGTACTAACAGCCTGAACCGGAACTGAAGGTTTTTCGCCAACTTTACCAGCGGATTGCGCCTGAACAAACACTGTTGATAGAACGGCTGCGCTTAATGTAAGAATCACTTTTTTCATGGTAAACAAAATTTAATCATTATTTATTGTTAAAGGCTAAATTTCCTATTACGTTTTAGCGATAATCATGCCAAAAAACAAAATTCAGGAAAATATTTTATTAACTTTACGCCAATTAATAAACGAAGTACGTAAATTATTATGGAAATTCCAAAAACATACGATCCAAAAATTACCGAAGATAAATGGTATGCCCACTGGCAAAAGCATAAATTCTTTAAATCAACACCTGATGAGCGCGAACCCTACACAATAGTGATTCCTCCTCCCAACGTTACCGGAGTATTGCACATGGGGCACATGCTCAATAATACCATTCAGGATGTTTTAATACGTATGAAACGGATGCAGGGCTATAATGCTTGTTGGGTACCCGGTACCGATCATGCTTCTATTGCCACCGAAGCAAAAGTTGTTGCTTTATTAAAAGAAAAAGGAATTAAAAAATCCGATCTAACACGGGAAGAATTTTTAAAATACGCTTGGGAATGGAAAGATAAATATGGTGGGATCATTCTTAAACAACTCGAAAAACTGGGTGCTTCCTGCGATTGGGACCGTACCCGGTTTACGATGGAAGATGATCTGAGTGAAGCTGTAATTGATGTTTTTATCGACTTACATGCTAAAGGCCAGATCTATCGTGGGGTAAGGATGGTTAACTGGGATCCGCAAGGATTAACAGCTGTTTCTGATGAAGAAGTTATTCATAAAGAAGTAAATTCAAAATTATATTATGTAAAATATAAAATTGAAAACTCTGAACCTACCGAATATATTACGATAGCAACCACACGTCCTGAAACAATCTTGGGAGATACCGCCATATGTGTTCATCCGGAAGATGAGCGTTACAAGCATTTGAAAGGCAAACGGGTGATCATACCAATTATAAACAGAAGCGTACCTGTTATTTTTGATGATTATATCGATATTGAATTTGGTACAGGTGCATTAAAAGTAACCCCTGCTCATGATATTAATGACTATAATCTTGGCGTTAAACATGGCCTTGAAGTAATTGATACCATTGCTGCGGACGGTAAAATGAGTGAAGCCGCACAGTTTTATATTGGTGAAGATCGTTTTGCGGTTCGTAAAAAAATTGCGAAAGATCTGGATGAAATGGGCTTAATTGCGAAGGTAGAAGATATCAAAAATAAAGTTGGATATTCCGAGCGGACCGATGCTGTTATTGAACCGAAATTAAGTATGCAATGGTTCTTAAAGATGGACACCATTTCCAAACCTGCTTTAGAAAATGTATTGAACGGTGAAATAAAATTAATTCCTGAAAAATTCACAAACACCTATAAACACTGGATGGAAAACGTACACGACTGGTGTATCTCCCGTCAATTGTGGTGGGGACAACAGATCCCTGCATGGTACGATAATAAAGGGAATACAGTGGTTTGTAAAACTAAAGAAGAAGCGCTCATTAAATTGAGAGTTAAGAATTTAGAGTTAAGAGTTGAAGATGTTAAACAGGATGAAGACGTATTAGATACCTGGTTCTCGTCCTGGTTATGGCCTATCAGTGTGTTTGATGGGTTCAAAAACCCTGATGGTGCAGATATTAAGTATTACTATCCTACAAACGATCTGGTAACAGCTCCTGAAATTTTATTTTTCTGGGTGGCTCGTATGATCATTGCAGGGTATGAATACCGTGGTGAGAAGCCTTTTACCAATGTATATTTAACAGGAATTGTTCGTGATAAACAGGGACGCAAAATGAGTAAATCATTGGGTAATTCTCCTGATCCTATTGAATTAATTGAGAAATATGGTGCTGATGGGGTTCGTGTTGGAATGTTATTATGCTCCCCTGCAGGCAATGACCTGCCTTTTGATGAAAGCATGTGTGAGCAGGGCCGTAACTTCTCTAATAAGATCTGGAATGCATTCAGACTAATTAATGGTTGGGAAGTTGACGCAAATGGAAAACAATCTGAAGCAAGTAAAATTTCTGTAGAATGGTTTGATGCAAAATTTAATGAGCAATTAAATTTAATTAATGATCTGTACTCGAAATACAGGATGAGTGAAGCATTGATGACCACTTACAAATTAGTTTGGGACGATTTCTGTGCCTGGTATCTCGAAATGATCAAACCTGAATTTGTTGATGGTAAATCTTTACCAATTGATAAAGCAACATATGATGCTACAATTATTTTCTTTGAAAAAATATTGAAAGTATTACATCCTTTTATGCCTTTTATTACAGAAGAGATATGGCATTTAATTGCTGAACGGAAGGAGAAAGATTGTATCATTGTTTCGGAATGGCCGATAGCATTGAAGGAAAACACAGCGATTTTAAAGGATTTTGAAGTAGTAATGGAAGTAATTTCGAATATCAGAACTATTCGTAAACAAAAAAACATTTCACCAAAAGAAAAATTAAAAGTATTTGAAAAGGTAAATCAAGGCGAGATCATAAAATCGTATGATGGCATCATAATCAAACTATGTAATTTAAGCAGTTTTGAATATGTAAATCAAAAGGTGGATGGCGCGCTTTCATTTGTTTTGAAGCATGCCGAATTTTACGTTCCTATTTCGCAAAACATTGATATAGCAGTTGAAAAAGAACGTTTAGCAAAAGATCTTGAATACAACAAAGGGTTTTTAAAATCGGTAGAAATAAAGCTAAGCAACGGGAAATTTGTAGCAAATGCAAAGCCTGAGATGATTGCCAACGAAAAGAAAAAACAAGCAGACGCTGAAGCGAAAATAAAAGCAATCGAGGAGCAGTTAATGAGCTTGAATTAGTAGTTGATTGTGCAGTGTCCTTTTTAATTCTCTTTTAAGTAGCAAACAACGCAATTAAGCTTTTTGGCTGGAATGCCGCGTTAGGGATTGCAGCGGAAATCCTTTTCTGGTTAGAAAAGATTGAAGCGGAAAGCCCGCCACTTTCTTTTTCAGAAAGTGGAACGCCCAAAGCATATTAATTAAAGTGTGATTGTTTTTTATTAATAATCCCGATTACTTTCCCTTTGAATTTTGTTCCTATGAAGGGTGTATTGGTCGATTTGGATCGAATACTCTTTTTCTCAAAGATCCATTCAGCTTCAGGATCAAATAAAGTGATATTTGCTTGCTGTCCTTCAGCAATTTTAGGTTGTTCGAGCTTTAATATAGTGCGTGGGTTTGTTGTAAGCGCATCAATAATTGTTTCCAATTTTATTTTGCCCTTGTTCGTATTGATCAGACCAAAAGCACTTTCCAGGCCAATCATTCCGTTAGAAGCGTAATCAAATTCTATGTCTTTTGATTCTATATCCTGAGGCCTGTGGTCGCTGGTGATCGCATCAATTGTTCCATCAGCAAGTCCTTTGCGCAGGGCTTCCATATCCGATTTAATACGTAATGGAGGATTCAGTTTATAATTGCTATCAAACCCTAACAAAGATGTGTCATCCAATGCAATGTTGTATGCATTTATAGATGCGGTAATTTTCAATCCGTTTGCTTTCGCTTGTTTGATCAGGCTTACTGATTTTTGAGTAGATATATTTGAAATATGAATGGGTGCGTTGGTGTATTCTGCTAAAAAGATATTCCGGCCAACCATTAATTCTTCAGCAAGTGCCGGGATACCCTTTAAACCGAGTACCGTTGAAGTGGACCCTTCGTTCATTTTACCATCCTGGGAAATGGATTTTTCATCACAATGGGTGATAATTAAGCTTCCAAAATT
>JAZKBX010000266.1:3984-8080 GCA_040388455.1 Bacteroidota bacterium | reverse complement strand
TATTGCTATAACCGGCAGCAATAGCGGCAGTTTTAGCGATGTCGGAACCTTGTTCAGCCACCTGGGTAACGCAACCTATGATGGCATCTTCTACGTAGGATGTATCGAGGTTATTTCGTTCGCGGATAGCGTTAAATGTTGTGGTAAGTAATCTTAATGCCGGAACTTCGTGTAAGGTCCCGTCTTTTTTACCTTTTCCCCTTGGGGTGCGGACTGCATCGTAAATAAAAGCTTCTGCCATTTTTATAAATTATTTCTGGTTAAAAATTTTCAGGTTATAATGAGTTAGAAGAATTAAACTCCTGATAAATGTATGATTTTAATTTAACAAACTCACCTGAGATGTTTCAATTTTAATTAAGATAATTTGCGGTATTGAGAAAATGTCATCCAAAGCCCTCAATGTCGTTTAGTTAAGAAGCCACCGCACATATTTCGACAGGCTCAATATGACGAGCGTGCTGTCAGTCAGAGCTTGTCGAAGACTGTGGGCTGATTTCCCCTTAACTAAACGACATTGCCCGAGCCCCTTCGGCTTTGCTCCCCAATCGGTTGGATTGACATATTTTTTTAATTAATAAGCAATCTGGCTTTGTTCAAGCATTTTACTTTCTTTTGCTTCTCCAAAAGAAAGTAACAAAGAAAAAGAGCCCACAAAAACCAACTTCAATTTTTTTTCACACAAAAGCCCACTCAAAAATGGCCTAAAAAAATTGCAGTTCGCTCTTTTTGTGGACGTCAGCCGCACAGTGCTATTGCGCAAAATGAATAATTATTTGCAAAATAAAATCATTAAATCGCTGGGGCTGTTAAGTTCGAGAATACGATCCAACCGATTGACATTGTTCGCGTGAGGGATTGCAGCGGAAATCCTTTCCCAATTTTTTTTGGGAAAGATTGCAGCGCAAAGCCCGACCCGCAGCGCAGCGAAGGGACACGCCCCAATAATGAAAACGAATATAATTTTATGAACCAACAAACTTGTTGTTTGCGTGAGGGATTGAAGTGGAAAGCCCGCAGCGCAGCGAGGACTTGGAACGTAAAGCCCGACCCGCAGCGCAGCGAAGGGGCACGCCCAATTTATAAAACTAATGAAAGAGAATTAGCTTCAGGAAACAAAGTGATCTAATAGCAGCATTTGCGTGAGGGATTGAAGTGGAAAGCCCGGAGCGCAGCGAGGACTTGGAACGTAAAGCCCGACCCGCAGAGCAGCGAAGGGACACGCCCAAATAATAAAACTACTAATGAGTTTTAAGAAGCTTTAACAACAGTATCAATTAATAATCAATCCGGCTTTGTTCAAGCATTTTACTTTCTTTTGCTTCTCCAAAAGATAGCGGCAAATACCTTGTAGGTATTTGAGCGAGATTGTGTGGCAGCAAGAAAAAGAGCCCATCCTTCGACTTCGCTCAGGATAAACTCCAACCAACTTCAATTTTTTTTTCACTCAAAAACCTACCCAAAATTTGGCTTGAAAAAATTGCAGTTCGCTCTTTTTGTGGACGTCAGCCGCACAGTGCTATTGCGCAAAATGAATAATTATTTGCAAAATAAAATCATTAAATCGCTGGGGCTGTTAAGTTCGAGAATACGATCCAACCGATTGACATTGTTCGCGTGAGGGATTGCAGCGGAAATCCTTTCCCAATTTTTATTGGGAAAGATTGCAGCGTAAAGCCCGACCCGCAGCGCAGCGAAGGGACACGCCCAAATAATACGACTACTGCCCTTGAATAGCCTTAATCCTCTTATGCATGACTTTAAACCATAAAGGGGGAACAAGCGCCAATAGTATCATCCCGAGATAGCCAGTTGGCATTTGAGGTGAGTTCTCAAAATTTCGTAAGATCTGATATTTCCTGCTCGCCATATAATGATGGTCGGAATGGCGGCTTAGTTCAAACAACATGATACGTCCCAACGGATGGTTGGAGTTCCAGGAATGAATGGGCATAACACGTTCGTAGGTAGTTTCGTTGGTTTTATTTCTACGTAAACCATAGTGTTCAACGTAGTTTATTGTTTCGAGCAAAACTATTCCAAAAAACGCAGCTCCTAAAAAGTAAAGCATCACCAGATAGCCGAAGATCAGAGATATGAGTAAAATAAATCCCAGTTGAATTATGATAAACCGGATCATTTCATTTTTCCATGAAAGAACAGGTATTCCTTTCTTTTTTAGCATATCGGTTTCAATTTTCCAGGCTGAAATAAAGCTATATATGATGGAGCGGAACCAAAACGCATAAAGGATCTCACCGTATTTTGAAGAAGCAGGATCATAATCGGTACCAACGTGCCTGTGATGGCCCCTGTTATGTTCAATAATGAAATGCATATAAAGTGATGTAAGCAACAGAGATTTAGCTAAAAACTGCTCAAAAGGCTTCACCCTGTGGCCAATTTCATGGGCTACATTGATTCCCAATATTCCACACAAAATACCCATTGTAACAATTCTTCCGGCAATTTCATAGCCCTGAAGAGGTTCATTAAATGAGAATAAAAAATAAACCAAAGAAATATACTGCGCGGGAACCATGAGGTATAAAATGTAATCGAAGGTCTTATCGTTTTTTACTGCATTTTCGTCCAGATCGGAAAGATTTTTTGAACTACCATTAAAGAATAATTCACTGAAAGGTATAATTGCAAAAGAAAAGAGCGGAAGCAGCCATGTGAACCAGCCATGCATGGTTAAAGATATTATTCCAACAAGAGGTGCTGTTAATATGGTAACATATTTGATCGCTGAAATTCTCATGATTTTTTTGGGATAATACAAATTGGTTGCCTGCAATAAAAAGCAAAGATGACGCTTTTATTCCAAACGGCACAAAAATCACTGGCTTGTGGCAATCTTCTGATATTTGTTACTATTGGTAGGATCTATCTCGTTCATGAGATTTACAATTTTTGCTTTTTCATCGGGGAAAGCACCGGAAAAAATATTGATTATTTCATCCGATTTAGCATTAAAAAAAACCTGAAGACTATAAGAGAGAGGTTTTATCTGATGTATTTTTCTTAATTCCTCAAGACTTTCCATAATTGCCACACGGCCGGCTTCTTTGTTATCGACCATCATATCCATCCCTAAACGATGGTATTTGTACATACATTCGCGCAAAGGAACAAAGGAAGCATCCAACATATTATTAATTAACCAATACCTGTTTTTGTTGCCATCAAATGCTTTCCAGCCGATATCACTTCCCGGTTGAGCATTATTAACAATGGCTAAGGCCTTTTGTAAATAAGGGGTTCCACCATTTAAAGAAAACGAATCGTAATCCAAACCAATAATAAGGTAGGCATAGTAAGCCAATACAGAGGTAAGATTTGATAAGTGAAGGTTTTCAGTAAACTCCAGCGACTGATTTTCTAAATATTTAAATGCAAAATCATTGTCGTTATTATTTAAAAGTACTGAGTTATAGGAAGCTTTAAAAACCGGCCTGCGTACCTGAACCTGAATGGTGGCTTTAAAATCATCTGTAGAAGGGCGTTCGGTGATATTAATTAAAATGCTACAATCGATCCTTTCATTGATCTTAAACGTTTCGGTGGTCCATTTTTTATTGTTCATGAACTCAAAAATGGCTGTTTGCAATGTTTCAAACACACTTTTATCGGTACCTTGTATTGATTGTGACAATACCTGCACCTTACAATTCAACTCCTGTGAAAAGGAGGTGTTAAAAACAAAAAGCATTAAAAATACACCTATGAGTTTGCGCACGATCTTAATTCTTAATTCCTGATTTATATTTTTTTATCACTTCTACAATATCCTTAGCCACTTCGGTCTTAGTTTTTAACTCGAATTTTATTGATTTATTGTACTTATCAAAGATCGTTATTTTGTTTGTATCCGTTTTAAAACCTGCTCCCTTATCATTCAATGAATTAAGGACGATCAGATCGAGGTTTTTCTTTTTTATTTTTGCTTTTGCATTTTCTTTTTCATTCTCTGTTTCAAGAGCAAAACCGACAAGAAGCTGACCTGATTTTTTTAGTTTTCCTAATTCCAGCAAAGTATCTTTGGTTGGAACCAGATCAATACTTTTTGTTGCGGTTGTTTTTTTAATTTTTT
>JAZKBX010000266.1:0-3884 GCA_040388455.1 Bacteroidota bacterium | reverse complement strand
TCTTTGGTTGGAACCAGATCAATACTTTTTGTTGCGGTTGTTTTTTTAATTTTTTGATCTGCTGTTTTCGCAGGTTTATAATCGGCAACAGCAGCAGAAAGAATGGCTATGTTAACCGATTTAAAGGCTTTTACAGAAGCAGTATATAATTCTTCAGCTGATGTTATATCAATACGATGTATGTTTGGATTAGCTGTTTTTAAACCATTCGGTCCACAAACCAAGGTAACTTCAGCACCCTGATCTGCAAATTCTTCAGCTATAGCAAAACCCATTTTAGCTGATGAATGATTGCCGATAAAACGAACAGGGTCTATCGCCTCATAAGTAGGACCGGCTGTTACCAGCACTTTTTTTCCGGTAAAAGGTAAATTTAGTGATAACGCTTTAGAAAGGTGATCAACGATCTCTTCGGGTTCAGCCATACGGCCTTCACCATTCAATCCACTTGCCAGTTCACCAAATCCGGGGTTAATGATACTGTTACCAAATGATCTTAATCGTTTTAAATTTTCGGTAGTAGCGGGATGTTTATACATATCCAGATCCATTGCCGGAGCAATGTAAACCTTGCAGCGTGCCGATAAATAAGTGGCAAGTAAAAGATTATCACAAAAGCCATTTGCCATTTTAGCAATGGTATTAGCGGATGCAGGTGCAATAACAAGAGCATCGGCCCATAAACCAAGTTCTACATGGTTATTCCACTGGCCGGTCTTATCTTTTACGAAATCAATTAATACAGGGTTTTTAGAGAGAGTGGAAAGGGTAAGCGGAGTAATGAATTCACTGGAAGAAGGTGTCATTATCACCTTAACATTGGCGCCTGCTTTTACAAGTAATCGAATTAAAAACGCTGATTTATAAGCAGCAATGCTGGCTGTTACACCAATAATGATATTTTTATTGCGCAGCATCATATAAAAAAATTGAAAATTTAACAATTTTGCAGTAGGCAATTGTACAATTGCCTACTGTTTAATTGCTTAATTATTTTTCAGTTTCAGTAGTTGGGTTACGGTGATAAATTTTATCATCGAAAAACTCTTGAATAGCAATTAAAGAAGGTTTTGGCAAACGCTCATAGAATCTTGAAATTTCAATTTGTTCACGGTTTTCAAAAATCTCTTCCAAATTATCAGTTGTGGAAGCAAACTCAGCCAACTTATTGGTCAACTCTTCTTTAATTTCCGAGCTAATTTGATTAGCACGTTTAGAGATGATCGCAATACTTTCATACATATTACCAGTTTTACCATCGAAATCTCTTAAATCGCGAGTAGTTGTGGTTAAATCAGCGGTTGTTTTTTTATAGTCCATTGTTTTATTATGTTGGTTTGTTATATTTTTCTAAATTTTTCAAAGCACTCGAATAGATCATTTCAGCTTCTTTTAAATATCCACCTTTTGGGAAAGTATCCACATACTTAAGGTAGGTATCCACGGCAGCCTTAAAGCGTTCTTGTTTTTTTGATTCAATACTGTTCAATGCCAGTAAATAATACGATTTAATGGTTAAATAATTTAGTTCCTCCACATGTTTTGATTCCGGAAAATCCTTGATATGGTTAGCAAAAACTACAATAGCAGCTTTATAATCCACCATATTGTAATACAACATAGCATTTTCGTATGATTTACGCTCCAACTTCCCTCTCAGCTTATCCAGCATGGTATTGCATTCAGCAATACGTGTACTTTTCGGATACTGATTGGTGAAACGTTGAAATTCTTTAATTGCAAGTTTCGTATCCACCTGATCCAGGCTGTATGTCGGAGAACTTAAATAAAAACAATATGCATTCATATATGCACATTCTTCGGTATGTATGCTGCTCGGAAACGTTTTTACAAAATTACGAAAGTGATATCCGGCAACTATATAATCATCTAAATTATAATTACAATATGCATAATAATAATGAACTTCCTCTGCTTTGGCAGTACCACGAAACACACTCATCAACTCTTCGAAAAGTGTAAGCGCCTTGGTATAATCCTCCTTTTTAAAGTACTTCACAGCCGCTGCGTATTTAGCATCTATGTCGGTACTCTTAACAAGTTTGTTAAATTTACCGATCGTTAAACCTGATTTTTTCTTCTTCTCTTTGCTGGTGGATTCATACACTTTTTTCTCACTGCATGAAGCAAAGCCCAAAAGCAAAAACAAAACAAATGTTATATTGAAATATTTTTTCATCATAAAAGGATTGCAAATATACATTTTTTTGGTGGAAATATCCGTATTTATAGTTATTTATTGATAAAAAGCCTCTTTGTTAATTAAAATACCTTTGAAAATAGTCTGTAAAAGACTAATTTCGCAATTCAAAATTTTTAGGGCAATGTTATCCCGATTGGCTTTTTGTCTGAGGGAATCTTATCAATCGTTGTCAATGCTTGTGGTGAGCGAAGGCCAACCATCATCAATAAAAGCAAGATCCTTCGCGAAAAGTTCAGAATGACAAAGTGAAATGGCATTTTGAGTTATTAGAGGAATATTACATCATTATCATACTATTTAAGTAAAGTTTTTAACATATCTTCAAAATCAATAAACAACATTATGAAAGATCTATTTGAAAAAATCAAAGCAAATCGTGGTCCGATTGGAATGCACGCAAAAGCGTCACACGGGTATTTTACATTTCCAAAACTGGAAGGTGATATTGCACCCCGTATGATCTTCCGCGGTAAGGAACGTTTGAACTGGAGTTTAAATAATTATTTAGGTTTAGCCAACCATCCTGAAGTGCGTAAAGCGGATGCCGATGCAGCAGCTCAATTTGGGTTTGCAATGCCAATGGGAGCTCGTATGATGAGTGGAAACTCTGATTTTCATGAGCAACTGGAAAGTGAATTATCTGCTTTTGTAAAAAAAGAGAGCACCATCCTTTGTAATTTCGGTTACCAGGCAATGGTTTCTGCTATCGATTGTTTGGTTGACCGCCATGATGTTATTGTTTATGATGCTGAATCGCATGCTTGTATTTTAGATGGTGTGCGTTTGCACATGGGAAAACGTTATGTTTTCAAACATAATGATATTGAAGATTGTGCAAAACAATTACAACGTGCAACAAAACTTGCTGAAGAACAAAATGGTTCTATTTTGTTAATTACCGAAGGTGTTTTTGGAATGCGTGGCGATCAGGGGAAATTAAAAGAGATCGTTGAATTAAAGAAAAAATTCAATTTCCGTTTGTTTGTTGATGATGCACATGGTATTGGTACTATGGGTGCTACAGGTGGTGGAACGGGACAAGAGCAAGGTTGCCAGGATGGAATTGATATTTATTTCGGAACATTCGCTAAATCCTTTGCCTTGATCGGTGGATTTATTTCAAGTGACGAGCAAATTGTAGAATATTTACGTTACAATATGCGTTCCCAGATATTCGCAAAAGCATTGCCACTTCCATTGGTAGTAGGCGCATTAAAGCGTTTGGAGTTAATGCGTACACATCCTGAATTGAAAAATAAACTTTGGGAAATCACACATGCTTTACAAAATGGCTTGAAAAAAGCAGGATTTGAGATCGGAGAAACGAATTCACCGGTAACTCCTGTTTATATGAACGGTTCTATCCCTGAAGCAACCAATCTGATCCTGGATCTGCGTGAGAATTTTAATATTTTCTGTTCAATGGTAGTGTATCCGGTAGTTCCAAAAGGAATGATCATTTTACGCTTGATCCCAACTGCTGTTCATACTATTGACGATGTGAATTATACAATTGATGCATTTTCAAAAATTGTCGGCAAACTAAAATCCGGACAGTATGTGTCGGATGAGATTGCAGCATTTTAAGTTAAATTCGATTATTGGAGTTAATTACAGAAATTTCCAATCTAATATTTCCTGTTAATTTTAATTTTATTTG
>JAZKBX010000265.1:0-7084 GCA_040388455.1 Bacteroidota bacterium | reverse complement strand
ATTTATTTTTGTTACACCTTGTTTATCAGTCAGAATAACTTCTTTTACTGATTTCCCCAACATATTATAAAATTTGATCTCCCCTTTTTCTGAAAACTCTTTCAGATCATACTTAAAAGATACCACTGAATTAGCCGGGTTTGGATATCCACTTGAAATGTTTCCTCCCACCTTCATTAACTCATTTACTCCTGTTGAACACAAATAACGTAGCGTGATTCCAGTGGAATCCGAGAAATTATGAATATTATAAAATTTATAATGCACCGATCTGGTAACACAAGAAGTACCCGAATTAAAAATTGCGTGAAATCCATCTTCAGCAAAATCAACCGTATCTCCGGAAGCAATTGTTAATGATAAGCTGGAAATGTTTGTTGTATATAAATAACACAACCCTCCCCAGCAAAATTGCGTTTGATCGTCTCCGTCAACAGAATATATTGTACGAACAACTTTTATCGTATCGGCAATTGAGCCGATATTTTTTACAAGTATCTCTTTTGTGGTATTTGTACTTGAATCAATGCTAATATCAATAGTAGTATTTGATATTACATTATGATCATCATCCATTAATACAATATTTTGGCTGTATCCAAAAATTACTGATGATATCAAACACAAAGTAGTAGCTATTTTTTTCATACATTTTAATTTTTGGGAGAACTGTTACCACTCAATTTTTACAAAGGTAAATTTAATAATTTCAATCAAAATTTATCAGATCATTCAATGTTTATAACTTTCTTACTACGAATAATCGTATAATTAGTTACAAAAACATATAAACATTATTTGTGTTTCAAAAAACAATATGGTAAATTCGTGATATTCAATCATTAATTAAATTAAAATAAAACATAAATGAAAAAACTTTTACAAATCACAACCGCATTGGCATTTTCGTTTTTAGTGTCGCAAAGTAAGGCACAAGTGGTAACCGGCAACCTTTCTGCTGACTGGACCCTTACTGATATTAACGGAGTAAGCCATAATTTATATACCTATCTTAATGCCGGAAAAACTGTTTTTATTGACATTTCCGCAACCTGGTGCGCTCCTTGTTGGGGATATCATAACACGCACGCTTTTGATTCTGTTTGGACAAATCATGGTCCTGCCGGTGCTCCGGGAGTGAGCGGAACAACAACTGACGATTGTATGGTATTTTTTGTTGAAGGTGATGGCGCTACAAGCGAGGCTTGCTTACATGGCAGTTCCGGTTGTGTTGATCCAAACAACAGCAATACTTCTCAAGGTGACTGGGTTACAGGTGTAGATCATCCTATTATCAATCCTACCAGCACTACTACACCTACTGTGAACGCATTTAATGATATTTATAACCTTGGTTATTTTCCAACCTGTGTTATGATCTGTCCTAACCGTTCAATGACAGAAGTTGATCAATACACTGCAGCCGAACTTTATACTGCAAAATCAGCTTGTTCTGCGGCATCAGTTGCTGTGGATGGAGAAATGATCACTTCACTTGCATACAACACCACACTTGCTTCTTGTGATAGCGTTACTCCTACTTTCCGTCTTGGAAATATTGGAACCGACACTTTAACTTCTGCAACCATAACTCTTCAAGTTGACGGAGTTACCCAAAAAACAATTTATTGGACAGGTAATCTTGGTACTTATGAAAGTGCTACAATTACAGGAGTAAAAGTTGGTTCATCAGTGGCCGGCACAAGAACCATCACAGCAGTTATTTCTAATCCGAATGGAGTTGTTGATCCAACCACTACCAATAATTCAACCACTGCTTCTTTTGTTATTTATCCTACTGTTGGAGGAGCTTTTATTACTGAATCATTTGAAAGTGCAGGAATTCCTTCTGCCTGGACCATTACAGCCGGTGGAAATAAAACATGGGAGGATGCTCCAACCACTGGTTTTAACTCTTCCTCAAGTGCTGCGTTGGAATTTTACAGCATTGCTGCTGGTCAGGTTGATATAATGACCTTGCCTCCAATGTCATTTACAGGTACCTCGGCTTATTTAACTTTTGATGTAGCATACGCTCAATATTCTTCATCTAATACTGATAAATTACAAGTTGAAGTATCGACTAACTGTGGTACCACTTGGACCTCTAAGTTCAGTAAAGCAGGAGCAACATTAAAAACGGTTCCTCCGGTTGGTAGCTCAGTGCAATTTGTTCCTTCCGGGGATAACCAATGGAGACATGAAACTGTAAATTTAAGTACTTACGCTGGTCAGACAAATGTTTTAGTTCGTTTGAAAGGAACATCTGATTATGGAAACAATCTTTATGTTGATAATATAAACTTTGTTACTTCAGTTGTAGGAATCGAAGAAAATGAAATGTTAAATAAGCTAAATGTATATCCAAACCCAATAACAAACAATGCTATTGTGGATTTCAATTTATCTGAATCAAATAATGTATCCATTACACTTGTAAATGCTCTTGGCCAGCTTGAATTTAGCAAAGACCTTGGTAAGATGAGTGCCGGTGATCAGAATTATTCATTGGATGCAACATCTATAATTAATGGTTTGTATTTCTTAAATATTAAAATTGGCGATACTACTATTACCAAAAAAGTTGCTATAAACAAATAATTTCAAAAATGATAAATTACTTCGCCCCTTTGGTAAAATTTGCCAAAGGGGACAAAGTAAAATAAGGTTAAATAGTACGTTTGTGAAGTGTTGAAGTTTTTTTACTCATTAATTTAATCCAATTAAAAATGAAAAAAATCTTACAATTATTAACAGTTGTTGCTTTTACTTTATCCTCAGGTAAAATGAGTTCTCAAGTTACCACCGGCAGCCTTTCTCCAGACTGGACATTAACAGATATTAACGGTGTAAGCCACAACCTTTACTCTTACCTTAATGCAGGTAAAACAGTATTTATTGACATCTCCGCAACCTGGTGTGGCCCTTGTTGGAGTTATCATAACGATCATGAATTTGAAAATGTATGGATCAATCATGGTCCGGCAGGCGGTTTAGGCGTTAGCAGTTCCACAACTGATGATTGTATGTTGTTTTATGTTGAAGGTGATGCTTCTACCACTAACGCAGATTTACATGGCACCGGTTCAAACACTCAGGGCGATTGGGTAACAGGTACAAAATACCCGATCATCGACCCTACTAATTCTACTAATCCATCCGTCAATACTTTTAATAATATTTACAATCTGACCGGTTTTCCGGCTTGTATCATGATTTGCCCTGACCACTCTATGAAAGAGGTTGATCAGTATACTGCATCTCAACTATATTCTGCAAAAACATCCTTCTGTCCTGCATCAGTTTCAACTGGCAGTGATGCAAAGATGATATTATCTACTACTTTAAATTCGGGCCTTGCATCCTGTGATAGCGTTACACCATCATTTTTATTAGGTAATAATGGAACAACCACTTTAACATCCGCTACCATCACCTATAAAGTGGATGGTGTGGTTCAAAAAGTAAAATTCTGGACAGGAAGTATTGCATCTAATGGCAATACAACAGTTACCGGTGTAAAACTTGGCGCGCCAACAACGGGGAGTCATGCAATTTCGGTGACGGTGTCAAGCCCAAATGGTGTGTCAGATCCAACAGCGGCAAACAATACAACTACAGCATCATTCATTAAAAACCCAACAATAGGAGGAGTAGCTGTTGCTGAATCTTTTGAAAGTGGCGGCATACCAAATTCCTGGACCATCACCAACGGGGGAAGCGGTTTAACCTTTACTGATACCACTGTAGGATACAGTTCTTCAAATGGTGTAAAATTAAACTGGTACAAGATCCCTTCAGGTGATATTGATATTATGGGATTTCCATCCATGTCGTTTGTGGGCGCTGTTTCCCCTGCAATGACATTTGATGTTGCATATTGCGGTTATACTACTTCTACTCCTGAAAATGATAAACTGGAAGTTGAGGTTTCAAGCAATTGTGGAATCACATGGACGAGCATCTATAACAAAGCCGGTAACACTTTAAAAACAAAAGCTCCACAATCAAGTGTATTTACACCATCAGGTCCTACACAGTGGAGGAATGAAACTGTTAACTTAAACGCTTATGTTGGCCAGTCAGGAGTATTATTAAGATTTAAAGCAACTTCGGATTATGGAAATAACCTTTACCTTGATAACGTAAACATAACAGGCGTAAGCACAACTACTGGGATACATATTAACGAAATGGTTAACTCTATTAAGGTTTACCCAAACCCTTTGATGGACAATGCTGACGTTGAATTTAATTTATCCACAACTGCCAATGTAACTATAGCAATGTATAACATGCTTGGGGAGTTGTTGTTTTCAAATGAATTAGGTGAAATGAATTCAGGAAGACATACTATTAAATTAGATGCTCAAAATTTAAAAGCAGGTATTTACTTTATTACTTTAAATGCTGGCAATAATAAAATAACAAGAAAAGTGGTTATTAATAAATAGACTTTATACAAGTTAAAAAAATATGAAATTCCACTTTTTATAAATAAGCATCATTCAGAGCGTCATTACCAGGTACCAAACTTCACAATGACGCTCCAAACTGGCAATAAATTATTTTGACAAATAACTTACATAATGTGAATCTCAAAACGATTCATGTGAGTAATAAAATAGTAATTTTGATATTCAGCAGTATGGTTAGTTTTTAAAAATCATACTGCTGATTTATTTTTTTAAACCTTCAAGTTTTAACTTTATGAAAAAAATAATTATTGGATTATTTGCTCTAAGCATTTTCACTAACACGGCTAAGGCTCAAAACACAGAAGGAAGAGCTTTACCTTCTGCAGATCTAAAAACAGTGGAAGGCAAAACGGTTAACTCTTCAAAATTCACAAACGATGGAAAGCCAATTATAATAAGCTTTTGGGCAACCTGGTGCAAACCATGTAAAAAAGAATTAGATGCCATCTCCGAAAATTTTGAAGAGTGGCAAAAAGAAACCGGTGTTAAACTTATTGCCATTTCTATTGATGATTCACGCAGTTCGGGAAAAGTAGGAACCGATGCAAAAAGCCATGGCTGGGATTACGAAATATATATTGATCAAAATCAGGATTTCAAAAGAGCTATGAACGTAAATAATGTGCCACATACGTTCATTATTAATGGAAAAGGTGAAATTGTATGGCAGCATAATTCATACGCAGAGGGCGATGAGGACCACCTGTACGAAGCACTTAAAAAAATCGCCAAAGAATAAAATAATGTGCTGATGCGCAAATGTGTTAATTTGAAAATGTGTTATGTAATTTTCAAATTATCAAACTATCAAATTAATTTATTGTGAGAAAAATATACTTCAGAACCATTAAAGTAACTGCTTTTTTATTAGCTGTTAATTATAGCAATATTTCTTTTGCTCAAATAAACCTAAATAACCTTAGCAATTTAAACGTTGGAGAAGTGCATGGCAATTTTCAAGCGGATGCACAATATTATATCCCTGATTCTACAATTGGTGCAGATCCTGCTCCAGAAAAAATGCTGATGAATGGTTTTGCGAATATCATTTATACAAAAGGGAAATTTTCTGCCGGTATACGATACGAAAGTTATTTGAATGCCCGACAGGGATTCGACTCCCGGTACCAGGGAAATGGTATTCCTTATCGTTATGCAACTTATAAGGCTGATGAGTTAGAAGTAACGGTTGGTAATTTTTATCAGCAATTTGGCAACGGTTTTATTTTACGCAGTTATGAAGATCGCGGACTTGGTTTTGATAATGCATTGGACGGGATCCGCTTGAAATATGAACCTGTTAAAGGTATTTACTTAACCGGATTTACCGGTAAGCAGCGCTCTTTCATGACCCAGGGACCCGGAATTGTGAGAGGCTTTGATGGCGAAATTCAAATGAATGAGACCTTTAAAAAACTTGCTGATAAAAAGTTAATACTAACATTGGGCGGAAGCTTTGTAAGCCGTTATCAAAAGGATGAAGATCAAACATTGGTATTGCCGGAAAATGTAGGTGCATCTGCTGCCCGTTTTAAAATAAGCAGAAATAACTTTTCTGTTAATGGTGAATATGCAACTAAAATCAACGACCCTAATGCAGCGAACAATTATGTATACAAACCTGGAGAGTCTATTTTTCTTGCTACCAACTATGCAAAAAAAGGATTTGCCGTATCTCTTAGTGCAAGCCGAACGGACAATATGAATTTCCGTTCCGACAGAACAGCATCGGTAAATAATTTACTGATAAATTACACACCTGCTTTAAACAAACAACACACCTATAACTTATTAAGCTTTTATCCTTACGCCTCACAACCAAACGGTGAGTTCCAGTTTTCGAGCGAAGTGAATTGGAAGATCATTAAAAAAAGCGATCATAAATTAGATATTACTTTTAATTATTCAGGATCAAATGATCTGGATACCATGCGACTAAATCCTTCTGCCGACAGCACTTTGCAAGGTTATAAAGCAAACTCCTATTTTATGGGAGAAAAAGTTCTATTACGTGATTGTTATTTTGAAGTGAACCAAAAATTCGGAAAAAAATTCAAAATGTCGGTGATCTATGCTTATCAGGAATATAACAATAAGTTTTTGAAAGGCGCATCCGATGCGGGTAGTGTAACAATTTATTCACACATTGCTGTGGTGGATATGACCTACAAAATAAAAGCGAGCAGGGCCATCAGGGCAGAATTACAGCACCTTGCCACAAAACAGGATAAACAAAACTGGGCATACGCTTTAGTAGAATATACTATTAACTCAAATTGGTTTGTAGCTGTTTTGGATCAATATAATTACGGCAATACACACAAGGATGGAAATGGTAACTTCGACAAACGCACCCATTATTATAATGTTTCGGCTGGTTACAATAAAAATGCAAACCGCATTACATTAAGCTATGGGAAACAACGTGCAGGTATTTTTTGTGTAGGAGGTATCTGCCGACAGGTTCCTGCTTCAAACGGGATAACATTAAGTATTACAAGTAGTTTTTAAGAAGGTAGTGATATGTTTTCATTTGGGCGTTCCCTTTCTTAAAAAAGAAAGGGGCGGGCTTTACACTTCAATCTTTTCTAAACAGAAAAGGATTT